>NZ_DAOKZA010000027.1:0-52257 GCF_035325925.1 Azohydromonas sp.
GGCCGCGCAGGCTCTTGTGCGTGGTGCTGGTGACCACGTCGGCGTGCGGCACCGGGTTCGGGTAGACGCCGGCGGCGATCAGCCCGGCGTAGTGCGCCATGTCGACCATGAAGTAGGCGCCGACCGCCTTGGCGACCTTCGCGAAACGCTCGAAGTCGATGCGCAGGCTGTAGGCGCTCGCGCCGGCGATGATCAGCCTGGGCCGCTGCTCGTGCGCCAGGCGCTCCATCGCGTCGTAGTCGATGGCTTCGTTCGCGTCCAGGCCGTAGCTGACCACCTTGAACCACTTGCCGCTCATGTTCAGCGGCATGCCGTGCGTCAGGTGGCCGCCCTCGGCCAGGCTCATGCCCATGATCGTGTCGCCGGGCTGCAGCAGGCCGAAGAACACGGCCTGGTTGGCCTGCGAGCCCGAGTTGGGCTGCACGTTGGCGAAGTTCGCGCCGAACAGCTCGCGGCAGCGGTCGATGGCCAGCTGCTCGACGACGTCGACGTTCTCGCAGCCGCCGTAGTAGCGGCGGCCGGGGTAGCCCTCGGCGTACTTGTTGGTCAGCTGCGAGCCCTGCGCGGCCATCACCGCCGGCGAGGTGTAGTTCTCGCTGGCGATCAGCTCGATGTGCTCTTCCTGGCGGCGGTTCTCGGCCTCGATGGCGGCCCAGACGTCGGGGTCGACGTGGGCGAGGGTGTGGCGGGTGCGGTCGAACATGGCAGACCCCTTCGTGGGCAACTCCGGTGTGAAGGGCCTTCGAACGCCGCGCGCGGCATCGGCCGTGCACGGTCGAGGGCTGCCCAGGCGAACGGCGGGTGCCGGTCGGCCGCCGCGGCGGCGTCGACGGCCCGCGCTCCCCGGTGGTCGTCCACCTCGGCCCCGGCCGTCTCGGTGGGGCCTATCGCCAGTCGCGCGGCAGCCGCGAGTGTAGCGGAGCCCCCGTCGCGGCCCCGGTCACGTTCAGTTCATCGCCACCTTCTGCACCGCCGGCGCGGCCTCGGCCTCGACCGGCGCGGCGGTGGGCACGGCCAGCGGCAGCGGGCGCATCGGTGCGTGCGGCGACAGCGCCTTGCCCTGCGAGACCAGCTTCAGCCGCTGCTGCTCGCCGAGCACCTTGCCGACGTAGCCACCGTCGCTGTCGAGGTGCGCCGCGCCCACGTACCAGCGCAGGCCCATCTCGATGCTGCCGCTGCGCGAGACGTACTCGCGCAGCACCTGCACGCCCACGCGCAGGTTGGTCACCGGGTCGAAGGCGGCGTGGCTGCCGCCGAACGGCTCGTACTTCTCGTTGTGCACGCGGGTCATCACCTGCATCAGGCCCTGCGCGCCGACCGGGCTCTGCGCGAACGGGTTGAAGCGCGACTCGATGGCGATCACCGCGAGGATCAGCGTCGGGTCCAGCCCGGCGCGCTCGCCGACCTGCCAGGCCTCCTGCACCAGCCGGCTCACCGGCTCGGGGGCGACGCGGTAGCGCCGCGAGATCCAGGTGGCCACGGCCTTCTGCTGGCGGTCGAGCTCGGCCGGGTCGGCCGCGGTCGCGCGCGCCACCGCCTGCGGCTCGGCGAACAGGCCCAGCAGGTCGCCATCGGCTTCGAGGCGCGCTTCCTGGCGCGTCTGCAGCCAGTCGAGCGCGGCCACCTCGATGCGCTGGCGCAGGTCGGCATGGCCGAACGCGAACACCGCGGCGGCGACGACGACCAGGCCCAGCAGCGCCAGGCCGTTGTGGCTGATCTCGAGCAGCCCGTTGCCGACGTCGCGCAGGAACACCGACGTCGACTCGCGGGCTGTGCGTGCGAAGTCTCGTACGCTCATCACGGTCCTTTCTCGCGGCCACCTTCGTCGCGCCGGCCGAGATGGCGGCCGGTGCCCGGTGGCGATAATGCCCGGCTGCCGCTCGGCAACCCTCTGCGGACGCCCGGCGGGCCGGTCTGCAGCTTCCATCGACCGGCGACCCAACCTGCGGCGGCGACGGGTAAACCCTGAGTTCTTCAGGCTGGGCGGATTCTAGGAACGGTGAAAATAACCAGTCAAGCATAAGAAGTGCTTCTCTAATTCCGAAATTCGATGACATACCGGGACCTGCGCGACTTCATCGGCCAGCTCGAAACCGCCGGCGAACTGCGTCGCGTGGCCGATCCGGTGTCAACGCGCCTCGAAATGACGGCTTTGTGCGACCGCGTGCTGCGCGCCGGCGGCCCGGCGCTGCTCTTCGAGCGGCCCGCGGGACACCGCATCCCGGTGCTCGGCAACCTGTTCGGCACCCCCGAACGGGTGGCGCGCGCGATGGGCGCCGGCACGCTGGGCGACCTGCGCGACGTCGGCCGGGTGCTGGCTGCGCTGAAGGAGCCCGAGCCGCCGAAGGGCCTGAAGGACGCCGGCCGGCTGCTGCAGATGGCCAAGGCGCTGTGGGACATGAAGCCGGCGCACGTGCGTTCGCCGCCTTGCCAGCAGGAGGTGCTGGCCGGCGACGCGGTCGACCTGGGGCGCCTGCCGGTGCAGTGGTGCTGGGCCGGCGACGCCGGGCCGCTGATCACCTGGGGGCTGGTGATCACGCGCGGGCCGCAGTCGGTGGCGAACCCGCGCCGGCGCCAGAACCTGGGCATCTACCGCCAGCAGGTGATCGGTCCGCGCGAGGTGATCGTGCGCTGGCTGGCGCACCGCGGCGGCGCGCTCGACTTCCGCGACTTCGCGCGCGCGAACCCGGGGCGGCCGTTCCCGATCGCGGTGGCGCTGGGCGCCGACCCGGCGACGATCCTCGGCGCGGTCACGCCGGTGCCCGACACGCTGTCGGAGTACCAGTTCGCCGGGCTGCTGCGCGGCGCACGCACCGAGGTGGCGGCGTCGTCGGTGGGCGAGGGCGCGACGATGCTCGACGTGCCCGCCAGCGCCGAGTTCGTGCTCGAAGGCCACGTGCCGCCGGCCGAGCCGGGCGCCACCGCGACCAGCGAGCACGGCGTGGCGATGAAGGAGGTCGGCGGCTACTGGCACGCGCTCGAGGGCCCGTTCGGCGACCACACCGGCTACTACAACGAGCAGGACTGGTTCCCGGTGCTGCGCGTCGAGCGCCTGACGCACCGGCGAGACCCGATCTACCACAGCACCTACACCGGCAAGCCCCCCGACGAGCCCGCCGTGCTGGGCGTCGCGCTCAACGAGGTGTTCGTGCCGATCCTGCAGAGGCAGTTTCCGGAGATCGTCGACTTCTATCTGCCGCCCGAGGGCTGCAGCTACCGGCTCGCGGTGATCAGCATCCGCAAGAGCTACCCCGGCCACGCCAAGCGCGTGATGTTCGGGCTGTGGAGCTTCCTGCGCCAGTTCATGTACACGAAGTTCATCGTCGTCACCGACGACGACGTCGACATCCGCGACTGGAAGGACGTGATCTGGGCGATCACGACGCGCATGGACCCGGTGCGCGACACCACGCTGGTCGACTCGACGCCGATCGACTACCTCGACTTCGCGTCGCCGGTGTCGGGGCTGGGCGGCAAGATCGGCCTGGACGCGACGAACAAGTGGCCCGCCGAGACGTCGCGCGAGTGGGGACGGCCGATCACGATGGCGGCCGACGTCGAGGCCAGGGTGACCGGCCTGTTCGACGCGGTGATGGATTCGGCCAAGCGCTGACGCCACGGCGATAGACACAAGTTCGCCTCGACCTTGATGCGGCGGCTTGCGGCGTGGCGGCGACGGCGTTATGGTGCGCTTGCCTGCCGAGGGCAGGTCACATGAATGGGCACAGTCTCTGTGCCCCAGGGGCCCCGGACCCCATCCCTCCGGAGCCCCGAATCGGCGACGTCAGTCGCCCGCCCCTCCAAGCTTCGGCGCGGAGGGGTTTCGTTTTTTCGGCCGTGCGCAGGGCATCATGCGCAGCGATGACCGCAGATGCATGCCATGGCTGACGCTGCGCGCTGGGGGCGCCGCGCGATCGCGGTGGGGCTGGTGCTCGGCGCGGCGTGGGCGGCGCTGGCCTGGGCGCTGCCGCCGTTGCTGAAGTCGCAGATCGAGGCACGCGGCGGCGAGTGGCTGGGGCGTCGCGTGGGCGTCGAGCGCGTGGAAGTCTCGCTGGCGGCGCTGAAACTGACGCTGCACGGGCTGCGCGTCGAGAAGGAGGTGCCCGGCGCCGAGCCGCAGCTCGCGCTGCGACGGCTGTTCGTCGACGCGGAGTGGCGGTCGCTGTGGAAGCTCGCACCGGTGCTGCGCGCGGTCGAACTCGACGCGCCACGGTTGCAGTTGCAGCGCCGAGCCGACGGCACCGACGTCGACGACGTGCTCGCGCGCCTGTCGCGTCCCGCCGACGCCGTGCCCGAACCGGACACCGTGCCGCCGCGCTTCGCGCTGTACAACCTGCGCGTCACCGACGGCGCGCTGCGCCTCGACGATCGCGCCGCCGCCGCGGTGCACGAACTCGGCGGACTGCGCGTCGGGCTGCCGTTTCTGTCGAACCTGCCGGCCGACGTCGAGGTCGAGGTCGAACCCGAACTCGCCTTCGATCTCAACGGTGCGGCGTTTGCCAGCACCGCGGTGTCGACGCCTTTCGCCGACGACCGCAAGACGCGGCTCGAACTGCGCTTCGAGGCGGTGGACGTCGCGCCGTACCAGCCGTATCTGCAATCGCTGCTCGAGGGCTTGCCGGTGCGGCTGCGCCGGGCCCGGTTGGGCGCCGATCTGGCGGTCGACTTCGAGGTCGACGCCGACAGGGTGCCCGTGGTGCGCGTCAGCGGCCGCACGACGGCGGTCGACGTCGCGATCGACGACACCGCCGGTGCTCGGCTGCTCGACGTGCCGCGCCTCGAGGCGGCGCTGACCGACGTGCAGCCACTGGCGCGCCGCGCGATGCTGCAGCGGCTGTCGATCGACGGTGCGACGCTGCACGCGCATCGCGACGCCGCCGGAAGGCTGAACCTGCTCGCGCTGGCGCGCCGCGACGCGCCCGTGTCGCCCGGCATCGCCGCCAGCGCGGCGGGCGCGGGGGGTGCAGCGAGTGCGGCCGGCGCGACCAGCGCGGCGGGCACGGCGAAGGCCGCGCCGGGCGGCTGGGCCTTCGGCCTGCAGCGCTTCGAACTCGTCGACGCGACGCTGCGCTGGCGCGACGACGCGGTGCGGCCCGCGGTCGACTGGCGTGTCGCGCCGGTGTCGGCGACGACGGGGGCGATCGCGTGGCCGGCGACCGCACCGGTGCCGGTGGCGTTCGAGGCGCAATGGGCCGCCGACACGCGCGCGCCGACCGCTGAGGCGACCCGGCTGCGGGTCGAAGGCGAGGCCGGCGTCGACGCGGCGGCGCTGCGCGCCGAGGTGCAGCGTCTGCGGCTGTCGCGGTTGGCGCCGTACCTCGCCAACGTGCTCGCGGCCCGGCTCGACGGCCGCGCCGACGTGCAGGCCGCGCTCGACTGGGCAGCTGTCCGCGGCGACGCGCCGGGCCGGCTCGTGCTGAGCGCCCCCGCCGTGCGCGTCGGTGACCTGACGCTGGGCGGCACGGGCCGCACGGCGGCCGCACGCTGGCAGCACTTGCAGGTGAGCGGCGTGAGGCTCGACGCGCCGCAGCGTCACGTCGAGGTCGGCGACGTGACGCTGCGGCGGCCCGAGGCGTCGCTGCACCGCGACGCGGCCGGGCAGTGGAACGTGGCACGGCTGTTCGCCGGGCCGAGCGACACGACGCCACCGCCGAGCAGCCCGGCGTCGCCCGGGTGGAGCGCGCGGCTCGGCCGGCTGCGGATCGACGGCGCGCGCCTGCGCTTCGTCGACGAACGGCCGACGGGTGCCGAGACCGACACGCCGGTGCGGCTCGAACTGCACGACGTCGCGCTGGACCTGCGGCAGCTCGCCTGGCCGGCACGGCGCGGCACGCCGCCGGCGTCGCTGCGCGTCGACGCGCGGCTGCGCGACCCGGGCGCTGCGCAGGACGCCGCCGACGCGACGATCGCCTGGCGCGGCCGCGTGCAACCCTGGCCGCTGCGCGCCGACGGCACGCTGGACGCGGTGCGGTTGCCGCTGCACGCCGTCGTACCGTACCTCGGCGACGCGATCGACGTCGACGTCGCGCACGCCGAAGCCGACTGGCGCGGCGCGCTGCAGGTCGAGGCCGACGGCGCGCGCTGGACGCTGCGCGCCGACGGTGACGCCGTGCTCGCCGACGTGCACGTGCACGAGCCATTGACGGCCACCGGCGGCGGCGCCGAACTGATCGGTTGGGAGCGCCTGGCGCTGCAGAAGATCGCGCTGCACGCCGCGGCCGGCGAACGGCCCGATCTGCGCATCGACGCGGTCGAGCTGTCGGACTTCTTCTCGAAGCTGGTGATCGACGAGCGCGGACGCTTCAACCTGCAGGACGTCGCCGCGCGCGACGACGCCGAGCCCGACGCCGGACCCAAGACGCGCACCGAGGCGGCCTTTGCGCCAGCGACCGAGACCCCCTGGCCGATCGATCTGGCCGTCGGCGGCGTGAGTTTCGTCAACGGCCACGTCGACTTCACCGACCGCTACATCCGCCCGAACTACAGCGCCGACCTGAGCCGGCTGCAGGGCCGCCTGGGGGCTTTCAGCAGCAGCGGCCGCGAGATGGCCGTGCTCGAGCTGAACGGGCGCGCCGCCGGCAGCGCCGAGCTGGAGATCCGCGGCGCGCTGAACCCTGCCGTGCGGCCCCCGGTGCTCGACCTGCAGGCGCGCGCCACCGGGCTCGAACTCGCGCCGCTGTCGCCGTACGCCGGCAAGTACGCCGGTTACGCGATCGAGCGCGGCAAGCTCAGCGTCGACGTGGCCTACCGCATCGACGCCGACGGCCGACTCGACGCGAAGAACCAGGTCGTCCTCGACCAGCTGACCTTTGGCGAGAAGGTCGACTCGCCTTCGGCGACCAAGCTGCCGATCCGCCTGGCGCTGGCGCTGCTGGCCGACCGCCACGGCGTGATCGACGTGAACCTGCCGATCAGCGGCAGCATCAACGACCCGAAGTTCAGCGTCTGGGGCCTGGTGTGGCGCATGATCGGCAACCTGATCGTCAAGGTGGTCACCGCGCCGTTCGCGGCGCTCGCCGGCGGCGGCGGGCCCGACTCGAGCCAGGTCGGTTTCGTCGCCGGCACGTCGGCGCTGGCGGCCGACGCCGCGGCCGGGCTCGACCGCGTCGCGCAGGCGCTGACCGACCGTCCCGCGCTGCGGCTGACGGTGACCGGCGTCGTCGACCCGGCGGCCGAACGCGACGCGATGCAGCTCGCGGCGCTGGAGGCGCGCATCGTCGCCGAACACCGCAGGCAGGCGGTGCGCGCCGGCGCGGCGGCCGACGCGCCGCTGCCTGCGCCGACGCCCGAGCAGCGCGAACGCATCGTGCAGCGGCTGTACCGCGACACGCCGCTGCCCGACCGGCCGCGCAACCTGCTCGGCCTGCTGCAGTCGCTGCCGCTGGCGCAGATGCAGGCGCGCCTGGCCGCGGCGGTGCCCGCAGGCGACGATGCGGCGCGTGAACTCGCGTTGCAGCGCGCGCTGGCGGTGCGCGACGCGCTGGTCGCACGCGGTCTGCCCGCCGAGCGGCTGTTCGTCGGCGCGCCGCGCGTGCGCGGCGCCGACGCCCCGGCCGCGGCGTCCGCCTCCGCCTCCGCGGCCGGTGCCCAGGCCGCGGCCGGCGGCTGGAGCCCGCGCGCGGAACTTTCTCTCGCACTGCGCTGACCGAGACAGTGCCCATCACGACGACCGACGACGATGAAACCCGAGACCATCACCCTGGCCGGCGGCTGCTTCTGGTGCCTGGAGGCCGTCTACGAGCACGTCGACGGCGTGCTCGGCGTCGAGTCGGGGTACAGCAACGGCCACGCCGAGCGCCCGAGTTACGAGCAGGTGTGCCGCGGCGACACCGGCCACGCCGAAGTGGTGCGCGTGCGCTTCGACGCCGCGCGCATCACGCTGCGCGAGGTGCTCGAGATCTTCTTCGCGATCCACGACCCGACCACGCGCGACCGCCAGGGCCACGACATCGGGCCGCAGTACCGCTCGGGCATCTACTGGCACGACGCGGCGCACGAGGCGGTGGCGCGCGAGGTGTGGGCCGAGGCGAACGCGGCGCACGGCGGACGCGTGGTCACCGAGCTCGAGCCCGAGCGCAACTACTGGCGCGCCGAGGACTACCACCAGCACTACTTCGCGAACCACCCGCAGCAGGGCTACTGCGCGGCGGTCGTCGCGCCGAAGGTCGAGAAGTTCCGCCGCACCTTCCGTTCGCGGTGGCGCGGCTGAACGTCGGCCGATGTTCGTGCTGCAGGGGCTGCGCCACGCGTACGCGCACGGGCCGACGCTGGCCTTCGCCGACCTCGAGGTCGCGCCGGGCACGCAGGTGCTGGTGCGCGGGCCGTCGGGCAGCGGCAAGTCGACGCTGCTGGCGATCGTCGCCGGGCTGCTGACGCCGTCGGCCGGGCGTGTCGTGGTCGACGGCGTCGACGTGACCGCGCTGGCGCCGCGCCAGCGCGACGCCTGGCGCGGCGCGCACCTGGGCTTCGTGCCGCAGCGGCTGCACCTGAGCGCGAGCCTGAGCGTCGCGCACAACCTCGCGCTGCCGTACGTGGCGGTCGGCGAGCCGGTCGACGCGGCGCGCATCGACGCGGTGACGCGCCGCCTCGGGCTGCAGGGGCTGCTGGCGAGGCACACGCACGAGCTCAGCGTCGGGCAGGCACAGCGCGTCGCGCTGGCGCGCGCGCTGCTGCGCGCACCGGCGCTGCTGCTGGCCGACGAGCCCAGCGCCAGCCTCGACGACGCGCACGCACGCGGCGCGGTGGCGCTGCTCGCCGAGGTGGCGGCCGAGCAGCGCGCGACGCTGCTCGTGGCCACGCACGACGCTCGCGTCGCCGCGGTGTTGCCGGCGGCCGTCGAGATGCGGCTCGGCGTCGCCGCGTGAGCGCCGGCGCCGTGCCCCGGTCGCGGGCTTCGCTCGGGACGAGTCGCGGAGCGCGGTCGTGAGCCTGGCCGCGCTGGCCTGGCGCTACCTGTGGGCGCGCCCGCTGGTGGCGGCGCTCAACCTGGCGCTGCTCGCGCTCGGCCTGGGGGCCATCGTGTTCGTGCGCCGGGTCGGCGAGCAGGTCGAGCACGCGGTGCAGCGCGACCTGGCCGGGATCGACCTGGTGGTCGGTGCCAAGGGCAGCCCGCTGCAGCTGATCCTCGCCGGCGTCTTTCACCTCGACGTGCCCGGCGGCAGCATTCCGCTGCAGACGCTGGCCACGCTGCGCGGGCACGCGCTGGTCGAGCGTGTCGTGCCGTTGTCGCTGGGCGACAGCGTGCGCGGTTTCCGCATCGTCGGCACCACCGCCGACTACCCGGCGCTGTACGGCGCGACCCTGGCCGGCGGGCGCTGGTGGCAGGCGGAACTCGAGGCGGTGGTCGGCGCCGACGTCGCGGCGGCCACCGGGCTGCGCGAGGGCGGGCGTTTCGTCGGCGTGCACGGGCTCGGCGCCGACGGGCACGCGCACGGCGACACGCCGTACACCGTCACCGGGCGGCTGGCGCGCTGCGGTTGCGTGCTCGACCGCCTGGTGCTCACCAGCCTGGAGTCGGTGTGGCGCGTGCACGAGGACGACGTCGCGCTCGATGACGCCGACCGCGCCGCGCTCGAGGCCGAACGCGAGGTCACGCTGCTGCTGGTGGGCTACCGCTCGCCGCTGGCGGCGGCGATGCTGCCGCGCTGGGTCAACGCGCAGGCCGGCCTGCAGGCCGCGGCGCCGGCGCTCGAGTCGGCGCGGCTGCTGCGCATCGTCGGCGCCGGCACCGAGGTGCTGCGCGGCTTCGGCGCGCTGATGATGGCCGTCGCCGCGCTGTCGGTGTTCGTCGCGCTGATGCACGCGGTGCGCGAGCGCCAGGGCGACCTCGCGATGCTGCGCATGCTCGGCGCGCCGCCGGTTCGCGTGGCCGCGCTGATGGTCGCCGAGGCGCTGTGGCTGATGCTGCTGGGCGTCGCGCTCGGCCTGGCGATCGGCCACGGCTTGACGCATTTGTTAGGCTGGTACCTGGCGGCGCAGCGCTCTCTGGCCGTCACCGGGGCGTGGTGGTCGCCGGGGGTGCTCGGCATCGCGGCGGCGGCGTTCGCGCTGGCGCTGCTGGCCGCGGCGGTGCCGGCGTGGCGCGCGCTGCGGCTCGACGTGACGGCGCTGCTGCAGTCGCCGCGCTAGCCGCGGTGGTGTCGACGTGACAGGAGATCGGGACGATGCAAGCTGGAAGATGGCTTCGGGGCCTTACGGCCTCGGTGGCGGTGGCGCTGCTGGCCCTGGTGACCGGCGCGATGGCGCAGGCCAAGCTGCCCGAGCACGCGCGCAAGGACATCGAACGCCACCGCGCGATGGCCGCGGCGCACGAGAACGCCGCGCGCTGCCTCGAGTCGGGCCGCCCCGAGCAGGAGTGCCAGGAGCGCCTGCGTACCGAGTGCAAGGGGCTGGCGATCGGCCGCTACTGCGGCATGCGCCATGAGCACTGAGCGCCTCGGCGCGCGCACGCTCGTCGCGCTGTGGCTGGCCGCCGGGGTGGCAACGTCGCCCGCGCAGCCGCTGTCGCCGCCGCTCGCCGGCCAGGGCCCCGGCTTCCACGACCCGCGCAGCACGTTCAAGCCGATCGAGGAGCGCGAGGGCGTCGTGCCGTGGCGGCTGCTGGCGATGGTGACGACGCGCGTGCGCAACAACCGCGTCGTGCCCACCTTCCCCGACCCGGTCAAGGCGCTCGACGGCCAGACGGTGCGGCTGCAGGGCTTCATGCTGCCGCTCGAGCCGGGCGAACGCCAGCGCCACTTCCTGCTGTCGGCGGTGCCGACGACCTGCGCGTTCTGCGTGCCGGCCGGGCCCGAGGGCCTGGTGGAGGTGCGCACCCGCGAGCCGGTGCGCTACAGCGTCGACGCGGTCACGCTCGAGGGGCGCATGGCGGTGCTCGCCGACGACCGCTACGGCCTGTTCTACCGCCTGAGCGACGCCACGCCGGCGCGCTGAGCGGCGCCGGCGCCTCGCTACACTGGCGCCGCACTCAGCGCCGGCTCATGCACGACGACCGCCCCCCCGCGCCGCTGCCGGACCTGCCGGCGGTGGTGCGCCGCTCGGGGCGCATCGGGGTCTACGAGCGCGACCTGCGCACCGGCGCCGGCCGCTGGGACGAAGGCATGTTCGAGCTGTGCGGGCTCGACCCGGTGGCGGGCACACCGGGCTTCGAGCAGGTGCTGGCGGTGGTGCACGAGGACGACCGCGAGCGCCTCGCCGCCTTCCACGCCGAGATGGGCGCCGGCGCGCGCGCCCACGGCGAACTGCGCTACCGGCTGCGGCGGCCCGACGGCAGCGTGCGCCACGTGCACTCGTTCGTCGACCTGCTGCGCGACGCCAGCGGCGCGCCGGCGCTGGCGCGCGGCGTGGTCATCGACGAGACCGATGCGCGCACCGAGGCGCTGGCGGCACGCGAGCGCAGCGCGCAGCTCGAGCGCTCGATCGAGCTGGCCGACATCTCGGTGTGGCGCATCGACCTGACCACGCAGCGCATCCACTTCAACCCGACGGGGTTCCGCCTGTCGGCGGTGCCGCCGGTGCCCGAGGGGCTGCCGCTGCAGGCAGTGCGCGACACGATCCACCCCGACGATGTCGGCGCGGTGGTCGCCGCCGCCGAGCAGGCGATGCGCACGCGCGCCGCGGTCGACGTCATCGCGCGTTTCGTCAACCCCGACGGCAGCCGCCGCACGCTGCTGACGCGGCGCGTCGCGGTGCGCGACGCGCACGACCGGCCCACGGAACTGCACGGCATCTCGATCGACCTGACCGAACTGATGGCCGAGCGCGAGAAGGCGCAGCGCCTGGGCGAGCTGGTGCGCCACATCACCGACGCCGCCGGCGTCGGGCTGTGGAGCCGCGACATCGACACCGGCGAGACCGAGTGGAACGCGCCGATGCTGGCGCTGTACGGACTGCCGCCGGACGCGCCGTCGCCGGCGTGGGACGAGTTCCTCGAGCGCTACGTGCACCCCGACGACCGTGCGCGCTTTCTCGCCGACGTCAAGCAGGCCGACCGCGACGGCCGCCCGGTCAAGCACATCGACTTTCGCGTGCGCACCGCCGACGGGCGCGAGCGCTGGATCTACAGCTGGGCGCGGCGCGAGGTGCGCGACGGACGCCTGGTGGCGTTCGGCATCAACGTCGACGTCACCGACCGCCACCAGGCCGAGGCCGAGCGGCGCGAGCGCGAGCGGCTCGAGCAGGCGGCGCGCGCGCAGTCGGCGCTGCTGGCGCGCGTCAGCCACGAGCTGCGCACGCCGATGAACGCGGTGCTCGGCTTCGCCGAGCTGCTCCAGGCCGACCGCGAGCACCCGCTCGACGCGCGGCAGGCCGAGCGCGTCGCGCGCATCCGCGACGCGGGACGCCACCTGCTGTCGCTGATCGACGACCTGCTCGAGCTCGCGGCGATCGACGCCGCCGACCGCCAGCCGCAGTGGCAGGCGCTGCCGCTGGACGACGTGCTGGCGCGCGTGCTGCCGTGGGTCGCGCCGATGGCCGACCAGCACGGCGTGCGCATCGAACGCGACGAGCCGCTGGCCGGCACGGTGCGCGCCGACGCACGCTGGCTGGTGCAGGTGGCGAGCAACCTGCTCACCAACGCGATCAAGTACAACCGGCGCGGCGGCTGGGTGCGCCTGGCCACGCGTCGGCGCGAACGCGGCGGCGTCGCGCAGTGGGCGCTGGTGGTGGCCGACAGCGGCCGCGGGCTCAGCGCCGAGCAGCAGCGTCGGCTGTTCGAGCCGTTCGAGCGCCTGGGCGCCGAGCACGAGGGCATCGCCGGCAGCGGCATCGGACTGACCATCGTGCGCCGCGCGGTCGAGGCCATGGACGGCGAGATCGAGGTCGACAGCGCCCCCGACGCCGGCGCCGAGTTCCGCGTGTGGTTGCCGGCGGTCGACGCCGCACTCGCCGCGGGCGACACCTCGCCTGCCACCCCACCGCCGGCGCCGGGCCGCCTGCGCGTGCTGTGCATCGAGGACAACGAGGTCAACCGCACGCTGATCGAGGGGCTGTTCCGGCTGCGCCCCGACGTCGAACTGCGCATCGCGGTCGACGGGCGCAGCGGCATCGCCGCGGCGCTGGCCGGGCCGCCCGACGTGGTCCTGCTCGACATGCAGCTGCCCGACATGCACGGCGCCGAGGTGCTGGCGCGGCTGCGCGCCGAGCCTCGGCTGGCGGGCTGCACGGTGATCGGCCTGTCGGCCAACGCGATGCCCGACGACGTCCGCGCCGCGCTCGACGCGGGCTTCGACGACTACTGGACCAAGCCGATCGACCTGCGGCGCTTCCTCGCCGGCATCGACGCGCTGATCGAGCGGCGCGCCGCGGCCGCCGCGCCCTGACCCGAGGCGCGCCGGGTCACGGCGCGAGTCGCTCGCGTGCCCAGGCGCCGCCTTCGAGCCGGTAGCGCAGCCGGTCGTGCAGCCGGCTCTTGCGCCCCTGCCAGAACTCCCAGCGGTCGGGCACCAAGCGGTAGCCGCCCCAGTGCGGCGGGCGCGGCGGGTGCAGCGCGAAGCGCGCCGCGTACTTCGCCGCGTTGGCCACCAGCACTGCGCGCGAGGCGATGACCTCGCTCTGCGGCGACGCCCAGGCGCCGATGCGCGAGTCGAGCGGGCGGCTGGCGAAGTAGGCGTCGGACTCGTCGGCGGCGGTCTTCTCGACGCGGCCCTCGATGCGCACCACGCGTTCGAGCTCGACCCAGTGGAACTGCAGCGCCGCCATCGGGTTGCCGTCGAGCTCGCGGCCCTTGCGGCTGGCGTAGTTCGAGTACCAGACGACGCCGCGTTCGTCGTAGCCCTTGACCAGCACGACGCGCGTCGACGGCCGGCCGTCGGCGCCGACGGTGGCCAGCGTCATCGCGGTGGGCTCGGGCAGCTCGCCGTCGATGGCCTGCGTCAGCCACAGGTGGAACTGCTGCAGCGGGTCGGCGGCGGCGCTGCCCTCGTCGAGTTCGGCCTTCTCGTAGCTCTTGCGCAGTTCGGCGATGCGGGGGTTCATGCGACGAGCATACCGGGACGCCGGCCGCATCCCTGCGATGGATTACGCCATTGCGCTTACGGGCAAGGCCTTAGGTACACGTCCCAGTTCCTGCCTGCCGGTGGCGCCGTCATTCTCGACCCTGACGCGCCCGTCGCCTCGGACCTTGCCATGCTGCGCCACCGCCCCTCGCTGATCGTGCTCGCCGCCGGCCGCGGCAGCCGCTTTGCCGGCGGCGTGCACAAGCTGGCGCAGCCGCTGGGCACGTCGACGGTGCTGGCGACGACGCTGGTGCACGCGATCGCGAGCGCGCTGCCGGTGCTGGTGGTGACCACCGAGGCGCTGGCGCCGATCGCGCGGCAGCACGTCGCGGCGCGCGACATCGTCGTGCTGCCCGAGGTCGGCAGCGAGCCCGGGCTGGGCATGGGCCGCTCGATCGCCACCGGCGTGGCCGCGCGCGCCGACGCGCCGGGGTGGTTGATCCTGCCGGCCGACATGCCGCTGGTGCAGCCGGCGACGATGGTCGCGGTGGCGCAGGCGCTGGAGCAGCACCCGGTGGCGTACGCGCAGTTCGAGGGCCGGCGCGGGCACCCGGTGGGTTTTGCCGCCGAGCTGTTTTCGGAGCTGGTGCGCCTCGACGGCGACGAGGGCGCGCGCCGGCTGGTGGCGCGTTACCCGTCGCTGGGCGTCGACGTCGACGACCCCGGCACGCAGGTCGACCTGGACACCGTCGACGACCTGTCGCTGCTGCGCGCCGCGGCGGGCGGCCTGTCCGAGCCGCTGGTCGTCGAGCGCGGGTGAACCGACCCACCCCCGACGCGCTTTCGGCACCTCCTTCGAGCGGGCACCGCCAGCGGACCGGCACGCCCGGATCCACTGCGGCGGCGGAATGGCTACGCGCGCGCACGCGGCGGGCGGCGCGATGCGTGGCAAAGCGCCGGACGAGGCCCCAACGTTCGCTGCGGTCGACGCGCTCCGAGAGGGCGCCTGGGACCTGCGCAACGGGTGGTCGGCGCCTTGTCGTGCCGCGCGCTCAGCACAGCCCGTGGCGGCGCGCCAGCGCGACCAGGCGTTCGATCTCGCGGTCGGCGATGCCGTGGTGGCGCAGCGCGTGCGCGGTGCGCACCAGGTAGTCGAGCGTGGTGCCGTAGCGACCGCAGGCCTGGCGCAGGACGCCCAGCAGTTCGTCGTCGTGCAGCCGGCCGGTGTAGTTCGGGCTGCGTCGGCTGAGCGTGAACGCCAGCGCGCGCACCGGCCCCTGCGGCGTGTGGCAGGCAAGCCAGCGCGGGTCGTAGACGCCGGTGGGCATCTCGCGCGCCCACAGCCGCTCGAGCTCGCCGGGCGCATCGCGCGCCGCGATGCGGTACACCAGCCCGCGGCACGCGCCGCCGCTGAGCAGCGCGAACACCAGCCCCGGGCACTCGGGCGTGCCGCGGTTGACGCGCGAGCGCATGCGCAGCGCGCGGTGATAGCCGTGCACGAATGCCGGGCGCTGCTCGGCGGCGTCGAAGTCGGGGCGCCAGATCAGCGATGCATAGCCGAACACCCACAGGTCGCCGCGCCCGCCCCACTGTGCGCGCACGTGGTGCAGCAGGTGCTGCGGGTCGCGGTGCGGCGCGGGGGTGGTCACGGCCATGGCGTGGCAAGGCAAGGCGTCAGGCGTCGTCGGCCATCGCCTCGCCGAAGCGCACCGCGCGCCCCGGCGCCCACTGCGGGTTGAAGCGCAGCGGCACCGCCGGCCACAACAGCACGACGGTCGAGCCGAGCAGGAAGCGGCCCATCTCGTCGCCCTGGCGCAGCACCGGCGCGTCGGCGCCGTCGTAGCGCCAGCTGCGCACCCGGCCCGGGCGCGGCGGGTTGACCACGCCGTGCCAGGCGGTGGCCATGCTGCCGACGATGGTCGCACCGACCAGCACCATCGCGAACGGCCCGCGCTCGCCGTCGAACAGGCAGACGACGCGCTCGTTGCGCGCGAACAGCCCCGGCAGCGCCCGCGCGGTGGCCGGGTTGACCGAGTAGAGCGCGCCGGGCACGTGCACCATCGAGGCGAGCCGGCCGGCGGCGGGCATGTGGATGCGGTGGTAGTCCTTCGGGCTGAGGTACAGCGTCGCGAAGTGGCCGCCGTCGAAACGACGCGCCAGCGCCGTGTCGCCGCCGAGCAGTTCGACCGCGCGGTAGGTGCTGCCCTTGGCCTGCAGCAGGCGGTCGCCGTCGAGTGCGCCGAACTGGCTGATCGCGCCGTCGACCGGGCACACCCACGCCGCGTCGGCCAGCGGTCGCGCGCCGGCACGCAGCGCGCGCGTGAAGAACGCGTTGAACGTGCGGTACGCGGCCGGGTCGGGTTCGGCCGCTTCGGCGAGGTCGACGCCGTAGCGGCGGGCGAACCAGCGGATCGCCGCGGTGGTCAGCGCGCCGGCCTCGGTCGACGCGAAACGCCCGGCCAGCGTGGTCAGCGCCTGCTTGGGCAGCAGGTGTTGCAGCAGCACGGCGAGGCGGTCGGACATGGGGGCGACAGTGTATCGACGCCGGCTGCGGCGGCCGGCGGCTGCGGCGGCCTATGATCGCCGCATGACCACCGACCGGTACCCTGCCGCCAGCGGCGCCTGGTCGCCGGCGCTCGACTGGCTGCGAGGCTGGTGGCACATCGTGCACCTCGGCGCGCTGCTGCTGGTGCTGGCGCTGGCGCCGTCGAGCTACGCGCGCACGCAGCGCCCGGCCCTGGCGCGCCACCTGTACCTGGCCACCGCACCGTCGCTGCCGTGGTTCACCGTGTTGTCGGCGCTGGCCGGGCTGGTGCTGATCCGCATCGTCACCGTCACCGCGATCAGCTACGGGCTGACGCAGTACGCGATCGAGATGGTGGTGCGCGTGCTGGTGCTCGAGCTGATCCCGCTGTCGGCGGCGCTGTTCGTCGCGCTGCGCTACACGCTGCCGCAGCGCGAGGCGGTGGCCGCGCTGCGCGGCACGGCGACGCCGGAACTCGGCCGCGCCGCGGGCCAGGCGGTGCTGCAGCGCGAGTTGCTGCCGCGCGTGCTGGCCGGCGTGTTCGCGGTGCTGGCGGTGGCGGCGGTGAGCTGCGTCGTGGCGCTGGTCATCGCCTATCTGCAGGTCTACGGCTTCACGCCGTGGGCCTTCGACGGCTACACGCGCACCGTCGGCCAGATCTTCAGCCCGCCGGTGGCGCTGATCTTCGCGCTGAAGACGCTGGGCTTCGGGCTGGCGGTGGCGCTGATCCCGCTGGCGTCGGCGGTGTACGACGCGCCGCGCACGCGCAGCGCGGCCAGCGCCGAGTTGCGTGCGCTGATGCGCACCTTCGCGCTGCTGCTGCTCATCGAGGCCGCGTCGCTGATGGGCAACTACTACTGACCCGCGCCGCCACCGGTCACGATGAACCAACCGCCGCGCGACCCCCGGGCCTCCGCCGACCCCCCGGCGCCGGTGGCGCACCTCGAGCTGAAGGCCGCGCTGCTGGTGCTCGCGATGCTGCTGCTGCTCGCCGGCGCCGTGCTGTACCTGCTGTACGCGCGCGGCGCGTTCGAGCGCACGCAGGAGCTGGTGCTGATCGCCGACGACTCCGAAGGCGTCAGCGTCGGCATGGACATGACCTTCTCGGGGTTCCCGATCGGCCGCGTGCGGCGCATCGAACTGGCCGCCGACGGCAGCGTGCGCATCGTCGTCGACGTGCCGGTCAAGGACGCCGGCTGGCTGCGCAGCTCGAGCGTGTTCGTGCTCTCGCGCGGCCTGGTCGGCGGCACCAGCCTGCGCGCCTACAGCGGCGTGCTCGACGACCCGCCGCTGCCCGCCGGCGCCGAGCGCCGCGTGATCGCAGGCGACGCGACCGCGGAGATCCCGCAACTGCTGGCCGGGGTGCGCGAGCTGGTCGGCCGGCTCGGCGCGCTGGTGGCCCCCGACGCCGCGCTGGCCGCCAGCCTGGGCGACGTGCGCCGGCTCACCGAGCGGCTCAACGGCCCGGGCGGCGCGCTCGGCGTGGCGCTCGGCGACGCGCAGCAGGCGCAGCGGCTGGTGGCGCGCCTCGAGGGCGCCGCGGCGCGCGCCGACGCGCTGCTCGCGCGAATCGACGGCGTCGTCGCCCGCGCCGACGAGCGCGTGCTCGGCCCCGACGGCATGCTGCGCGAGCTGCAGGGCAGCGCCGCCGAGCTGCGTGCGCTGCTCGCCGACACCCGCGCCAGCCTGGGCAAGGTCGACGCCGTGCTCGAGCAGGCGCGCGGCATCGCCGGGGACGTGCGCGGCGCGACCACCGACCTCGACGTGCTGCGCGCCGACGTCGAGGCCAGCCTGCGCCGCGTCGACCGGCTGATCGGCGAGATCAACCGCCGCTGGCCGTTCGCGCGCGACACCGAGCTGAGGCTGCCGTGAGCCGACGCGCGCTGCACCTCGCGGCGGCGGCGATCGCGTCCGTCGCCGGTTGCGCCGGCTCCCCGCCGCCGCAATGGGCGGCCGACGCGCACGCGGCAATGCAGCAGACGGTGGCGGCGGCGCTCGACGGAAGGCCCCGCGTCGAGCAGGCCGAGTTCGCGCGGGCGCGCGAGCAGCTGTCGCGCACCGGGCGCATCGACCTGCTCGCGCGCGCCGAGCTGCTGCGCTGCGCTGCGCACGCCGCGCGGCTCGACGACGCCGGCTGCCCCGGCTTCGAAGGCCATCGCGCCGACGCCGACCCTGCCGACCGCGCCTACGCCGACTACCTGACCGGGCGACTCGACGCGGCGGACCTGTCGCTGCTGCCGGCGGCGCAGCAGGCCGCCGCGCGCGGCGACGCGCAGTCGCTGGCGCGCGTCGACGACCCGCTGGCCAGGCTGGTCGCCGCGTCGACGCTGCTGCGCGCCGGCCGCGCAGGCCCCGAGGCCGTCGCGCTGGCGGTCGATGCCGCGTCGGCGCGGGGCTGGCGGGCGGCGCTGCTCGCGTGGCTGCAGGTGCAGAAGAACTTCGCGCTGCGCGACGGCGACGCCGCGCTGGCGCAGCGCGTGCAGCGGCGCATCGACGCGGCCGCGGGCGGCGCGCAGCGCTGAGCTGAGGCGGTGCCGCGGTCGACCGGCGTGCGATGCGGGTGGCAGCGGTGCGCCGGCGGTGCGCGCGTCAGCCGTCGCGCTGGATCAGCTCGATCTTGTAGCCGTCGGGGTCGGTGATGAAGGCGATCACCGTGCTGCCGCCCTTGACCGGGCCGGGTTCGCGCGTGATCGCGCCGCCGTGGCGCGAGGCCTTGTCGCGCAGCGCCGTGCAGGTGGCGGCGACGTCGGCGACGCCGATCGCGATGTGGCCGTAGGCGGTGCCGAGTTCGTAGCGGTCGACGCCGTGGTTGTAGGTCAGCTCGATCTCGGCCTGCTCGGGGTTGGCGGCGTAGCCGACGAAGGCCAGGTCGTAGTGCTGGTCGGGGCGGCGCGTGGTGCGCAGCAGCTGCATGCCGAGCACCTCGGTGTAGAACTCGATCGAACGCTGCAGGTCGCCGACGCGCAGCATGGTGTGGAGCAGTCTCATGGCGTGGGGCAGTGGCGCGGGGCCGCCACGCTACCACGACGCGCCGGCCAGCACCGCGACGCCGAGCAGCGCGAACACCGCGGCGGCGATGCGGTGCACCCAGTGCACCGGCACCCGCTTGACCACCTTGTCGCCCAGCAGCACCGCCGGCACGTTGGCGATCATCATGCCCAGCGTCGTACCGGCAGTGACGGTGACGAGGTCGTCGAAGCGCGCGGCGAGCATCACGGTGGCGATCTGCGTCTTGTCGCCCATCTCGGCGAGGAAGAACGCGACGACCGTCAGCCCGAACACGCCGAGCCGCCCGCTGCCGCGCCCCTCGACCTCGTCGGCCTCGTCGGGGATCAGCATCCACACGGCGACCGCGACGAACGACAGTGCGAGCACCCAGCGCATCCACTGGGGGTCGACGACGCGCGTGATCCAGGTGCCCAGCGCCGCCGCGGCCGCGTGGTTGAGCAGCGTGGCCACCAGGATGCCGGCGATGATCGGCACGGGCCGGCGAAAACGCGCCGCCAGCAGCAACGCGAGCAGCTGCGTCTTGTCGCCGATCTCGCCGAGCGCGACGACACCGGTCGAGACCGCGAACGCCTCGATCATCGCGGCGTTCAGACCGGCATCGTGTAGTTCAGCGTCATGCGCCCGCCGTCGACGAGCACGGTCTCTCCGGTGACGTAGCTCGCCGCGTCGCTGAGCAGGAAGGCGACCACGTCGGCGACCTCGCGCGGCTCGCCCAGGCGCTTCATCGGCGTGCGGCCCATGATGCCCGCCTTCGCCTCGTCGCTGGTGAGCACCGCGCTCTTCGCCAGCTCGGTGGCGATGGTGCCCGGCGCGACGCCGTTGACGCGGATGCCGTGGTCGACCAGGGCCAGCGCCATCACGCGCGTGAGCTGGTCGATGCCGCCCTTGCTCGCGTTGTAGCTGGCGATCGAGGCGATCGTCAGGCGCGCGTTGACCGAACTCATGTTGACGATCGCCCCGCCGCCGCCTTGCGCCACCATCTGTCGCGCCACGGCCTGTCCGACCAGGAACGAGCCCTTCAGGTTGACCGCGATCACCGCGTCCCAGTCGGCCTCGTCGATGTCGAGGAAGCCGGCGGCCCTGAAGATGCCGGCGTTGTTGACCAGCGCGTCGACGCGGCCGAACGCGGCCAGCGTCGCCGCCAGCGCGGCGTCGACCTCGGCCTTGCGCGAGACGTCACAGTGCAGGTACGCGACGCGCGCGCCCTGCGCCGTCAGCGACTGCGCGAGCGCGGTGCCCGCGGCGTCGGCGACGTCCCACAGCGCGACCGCGGCGCCCTCGTCGACCAGCCGGCGCACGCAGGCCTCGCCGATGCCCTGCGCGGCGCCGGTGACCACGGCCACGCGGCCGGCGAGCCCGAAGCGGATGCGTTGGTCGGCGCTCACGCGGCGTCCTGGCGGCGCTCGCGGTCGAGCCACACGCCGATGCCCTGCGCGTTGAGTTCGACGTCGAGCGCTAGCAGTTCGGCGATGCGTGCCTCGTCCATCGTGCAGCCGTGCGCGCGCAGGCTGTCGCGGTACAGCGCGGCGAGGTCGCTCGTCAGGCGCGCGTGGCGGTCGGCGGCGTCGCGGTGGCGACGCCCGACGGCGACCGTCTCGCGCAGCAGCGCCAGGCCCTGCGCGGCGCGCGCCGGCACCTCGTCGAGCCGCCCGTAGTGCGTCAGGTACACGCAGGCGGGGTCGGCGTCGAGCAGGCGCTGCACCGAGCGTTCGAGCAGGTCGGGCTCGAACTGCACCGGGGTCGACGTGGGCAGCACCCAGGGGCGGGCCTCGACGTCGAACTCGCGGTAGCTCAGCCCGAAGGTGTCGCCGGTGAACCAGCCGCGGGTGGCCTCGTCCCAGACGCAGTGGTGGTGGCGCGCGTGGCCGGGCGTGTCGGCGAAGCGCAGCGGCCGCCCGGCGAGCTCGACGGCGAAGCCGTCGTCGCTGCTGCGCACGCGCTCGGCCGGCACCGGCACCAGCCGGCCGTACGAGCGGTCCATCTCGGCCTGCCCGTAGACCGCCAGCGCGCCGGCGTACAGCGCCGACGGGTCGATCATGTGGCGCGCGCCGCGCGGGTGCACGACCATCGTCGCGCGCGGCAGCTCGCGCATCAGCGCGCCGGCGCCGCCGGCGTGGTCGAGGTGCACGTGGGTCGGGATCACCCAGTCGACCGCGTCGCGCGTCAGCCCCAGCGCGTCGAGCGCGCCGAGCAGGCGCGGCAGCGCGGCGTTGGTGCCGGTGTCGACGAACGCGGCGCGGCCGCGCTCGACGATCAGGTAGGCGGCGTCGAAGCGATCGCGGTGGAAGCCGGTGTCGACCGCGTGGACGCCGTGGCCCAGAGGCTCGAGGTAGGGGGGCAGCGCGCTCATGTGGCGGTCATTCTAGGCAGCGCCGCCTCGCGCGCGCCGCGTGCGCGGCGACGCCTCAGCCCTGCTGCGACGCCTGGATCGCGAACAGCCGCGCGATGTCGGCGGTGCCGTCCTTGCCCTGCACGGCGCGCAGCACCTGCTGCGCCTTCGTGCGCTGCTTGGCCGACAGCAGCATCGCCTGCCCCAGGCGCAGCCTGGCGTCGTCGGGGCGCTTGAGCCCGCCCTTGGCGATGCCCTGTTCGATCAGCTGCACGCCCTTGTCGACCTGGCCCAGCGTGGCGTAGACCGTGCCCAGTTGCACCAGCGCGTTGCCGTCCTTCGCCGCTGCGGCGTCGGCGGCCGCCTTGTCGAGTCCGGCGGCCTGCTCGGCCTCCTGCTTGAGCGCCAGGTCGAGCAGGCGCTGGTGGCGCGCCGCCTCGGGGCCGGTGCCCAGCACGCCGGCAGCCTTGCCGCGCTCGACGATGGTGCGACCCTCGGTGGGCAGGCCGGCCTGCAGCGCGAGCTGCGCCATCTCCATGTACTCGTCGGCGCTCGTCAGGTTGCCGGTGGCCAGCTTCAGGCGCATCACGTCCAGGCCCAGGCGGTCGGCGAAGCCGGGCTTGCGCATCACGCGCGCCAGGCACGCGTTCCAGTACTCCTTCTTCGGGTAGTGCGTCAGCAGCTTCTCGAACGTGCCGAGGTAGCCGGCGGTGTTGTTGCCGCGCTGCTGCGCGTCGGCCAGGCGCAGCAGGTCTTCCTCGGCGGGGCGGCGCCCGGCCTGCTCGGCCGCGGCGATCGCGGCCTGCGCGTCGCGCGCGATCGCCGCGTAGTCGCCGGTCTGCGACTGCACGTAGGCGATCAGCTGCCTGAGCTGGGCGCTGTTGCTGCCGAGCTGCTGCGCGCGGTTGGCCCACTCGGTGGTCTTGGCCCAGTTGCGCTGCTGCGAGTACGAATACGCCAGCGACTCGGCCACCTGCGCCGCCTCGGCGCCCTGCACCCTGCCGCCGGCCATCACCGCCTCGAAGGCGCGGATCGCGGTGGCGTGGTCGCCGGCGCGCTGCGCCGCGGCGCCGCGCATGCGTTCGATCATCAGCTGCTCTTGCGGGGTCTTGTTCGCTGCCTTGTCGGCGTCGGCCACCTTGGCCAAAGCATCGCGCGCCTTGCCGGCGCGCAGCAACTCGCCGGCCTGCTGCAGCGGGCGGCCGACCTCGGGGCGCAGCGCCTGCTGCGCGAGCGCGCCGCCGTGCACCGCGAGCGCGAGCAGCGCGCCGGCCAGGAGGTGGGGCAGTGGGCGCAGGGTCATGGCCGGTGGTCCTCCGGGGGTGGTTTCGCGAAATGGCACGCCGGCTTCGACCCCGGCGCGCGCCACGGGTTCGGTGCGTGGCGCCGGTTCAGTCGAGGAACTGCTCGTTGCCGACCAGCCCGATCTTGGTCACGCCCAGGCGCTGCGCGCTGGCCATCACCGCGGCGACGTGTTTGTAGGTCACCAGCTTGTTCGGCCGCACGTGCACCTCCTGCTGGTCGGCTTCGGCGGCGACCTGCGACAGCCGCGCCTCGAGCTCGTCGCGGTCGGCGACGAGCTCGCCGTTCCAGCCGATCGTGCCGTCGAAGTCGATGTCGATGCGCACCGGCAGCCGCGGCTCCTGCGGCGGCTGCTGCTGGTTCGGGATCGGCATGTTCATCTTCACCGCGTGCGTCTGGATCGGGATCGTGATGATGAACATGATCAGCAGCACCAGCATCACGTCGATCAGCGGCGTGGTGTTGATGTCGACCATCGGTTCGTCGTCGCCGCCGCCCGAGCCTACTTGCATGGCCATCGTCGTGCTCCTGTCGCGCGCCCGGTCAGCGCGTCACCGCGCCGGCGGGCGGCTCGGTGATGAATCCCACCTTGTAGATGCCCGCGCGCTGGCATGCCACCACCACGCGCCCGACGGTCTCGTAGCGGGCCTCGGAGTCGCCGCGGATGTGCACCTCGGGCTGCGGTTCCTTCACCGACTCGACCTTCAGCCGGTTGACCAGCGTCTCGACGTCGGGGATGTACTCCATGCCCCAGAAGATCTCGCCGTCCTTGTTCACCGCGATGACGATGTTCTCCGGCTTGGTCTGCGTCGGCACGTTGCGTTCCTTCGGCAGCTCGAGCGGGATCGACGCGGTGACCACCGGGATCGTGATCAGGAAGATGATCAGCAGCACTAGCATCACGTCGACCAGCGGCGTGGTGTTGATGGTGGTGTTCAGCGGATCCTCGTCGCCGTCGGCGGCACCGACCTGCATCGCCATGGTGTGGATCTCCGTTCAGCGCGGATGGATGGGTGCGCGCGCGCCGCTCAGGTCCTGCCGGCGAGCAGCACGTTGTGCAGGTCGCCGCTGAAGGAGCGCACCTTCTCCATCGACACCTTGTTGCGACGCACCAGCCAGTTGTAGCCCATCACCGCCGGCACCGCGACCGCCAGGCCGATCGCGGTCATGATCAGCGCCTCGCCCACCGGCCCGGCGACCTTGTCGATCGACGCCTGGCCCGACACGCCGATGGCCACCAGCGCGTGGTAGATGCCCCAGACCGTGCCGAACAGGCCGACGAACGGGGCCGTCGAGCCGACGGTGGCCAGGAAGGCCAGGCCGTCCTGCATGCGCATGTTCACGTTGTCGACCGCGCGCTGGATGCTCATACTGATCCAGGTGTGCAGGTCGATGTTCTCGACCAGCGTGCCCTCGTGGTGCTCGCTGGCCTTGAGACCCTGTTCTGCGATGAAGCGGAACGCGCTGCCCTCGTCGAGCGCCTTCGCGCCCTCCTTGACCGACCCGGCGCCCCAGAAGGTCTTTGCCGCCGCCTCGGCGCTCTTGAGCAGCTTGCGCTGTTCGAACACCTTCACGAAGATGATGTACCAGCTGCCCATCGACATGATCAGCAGGATGATCAGCGTGGCCTTGGCGACCATGTCGCCCTGCTCCCACAGTGCCTGCAGCCCGTAGGGGTTGTCGACGACCTCGGTGACGGTCTCCGGCAGCAGCGGCGGCGGCGGCGTCTCGGCCGCGGGCGCGGCCGCCGCGGCCGGCTCGGAGGCGGCCGGGGCCTGCGCCAGCGCCGGCAGCGCCGCGCCGAACGCGAACAGGGCGAGCAACGCCGCCGTCAGCGGGGCGCGCAGGGTTCTCATCAGGGACATGGTTCCTCCAGGGGACAAGGGGCGCGTCTTGCAGGCCGGCGCCACGCGGTGCTGCAGCGCGCGCCGGCACTTCGGGTGATCTCAGTCGACCAGCTTCCAGACGTACTCGACGGTGGCGAAGGCGCCGACGGCGTTGCCGCTCTCGTCGGTGCCCGGCTGGAACCTGCAGCCGCTCAGCGCGTCGACCGCGGTGCGGTCGAGCAGGCGGTGTTCGCGCGACGAGCCCGAGGCGCGCTCGACCTCGGCCTTCGAGACGCGGCCGCCGGCATCGACGCTGAAGCGGATGCGGCTGACGCCCTCGGCCTGCGCCCGGCGGGCGGCCACCGGGTACTCCGGCTTGGCGCAGCTGCTGAAGTCGATGCGCGCCGGCGCGGCGGCACGACGCACGGGCGGGGCCGGCGGTGCCGGCGGCGCCACCGGTGCGGCGACGACCGGCGGCGGCGCGATGGTCACCGGCGCCGGCGGCGGGGCGACGGTGGTGGTGGTGATCGTCGGTGCCGGCGTCGGCGGCGGCGCCACGACGACCTCGGGCGGCGGCACGAACGACGGCGGCGGCGGCGCGAACTTCGGCGGCGGCGGCAGGTTCTCGGGCGGCGGCGGGGGCGGCTTGACCTCCTCGACGATCTTCGTCTCGATCGGCGCGATCACCACCTCGACGACCTTGCGCGCCAGCCCGCTGACCAGCGCCCAGCCCAGCAGCACGTGCATCAGGACGACAACCCCGATGCCGATCATGTGCCGGCCGGGGTTGCGTTGCTGCTCGGCGAAGTTCACTTGCGGTTCCTCCGGGCGCCGCACCGGACGTGTCGTCGGTGCACGCTGCGAAACGTCTCGACTGGCCTCGTGGGCCATGCACAGCCTGGTCAGCTGCAAAGCCCGCGACTATAACCAACTCGGTCGGCGGCATTGCCGAGGGCTCACCCTAGTGCCGCGGCGTGCGTGGCCGCGGTAGCCGGCGCGGCGGGGCTGCGTCCTCGCGGGGCCGCTACATTGCGGGCTCGCGGCGCGCACCCCGCGCCGACTTGTTGCAGACGTATCGATGTGTGCCAACTACCAGCCCGTGACCGCGCAGGACCGGTTGCTGCGGCACTTCGGCGTGCAGCGCCCGCGCGACGACGTGCCGCCCGAGATCTATCCCGGTGGCCTGGCGCCGTTCGTCGTGCGTGCGGCCGACCGCGTCGCGCTCGAGCGCGACGCGCGCATCGGTCTGTTCGGCCTGCTGCCGACCTGGGCCAAGGACCTCGCGTTCGGGCGACGCACCTACAACGCGCGCAGCGAGACGGTGCACGACAAGCCGAGCTTCCGCGATGCGTGGCGACGCGCGCGGCGCTGCATCGTGCCGGTCGAGGCGGTGTACGAGCCGAACTGGGAGAGCGGGCGCGCGGTGCGCTGGCGCATCGCGCGCCGCGACGGGCTGCCGATGGGCGTCGCCGGGCTGTGGGGCTGGTGGCGCGGCCCCGACGGTCGCGAGTGGCTGAGCTTCACGATGCTCACCGTCAACGCCGACGGCCACGCGGTGTTCGGCCGCATGCACCGGCCGGGCGAGGAGAAGCGCATGGTCGCGATCCTCGACGAGGCCGAGTACGACCGCTGGCTCGAGGCCGATGCGGACGAGGCACGCGCGCTGCTGCGCGCCTACCCCGCCGATGGCCTGCACGCCGAGCCTGCACCGCGGCCGCCCGCGCCGACACGGCGCTGAGCCGCGCCGGCGGGCTTCACCAGCGCGGCCGCGTCAACCCGTCGAGGATCTCGAGGTAGATGCGGTAGCGCGACGGCGCGATCTCGCCGCGCTCGGCCGCCGCGCGCACGCCGCAGCCGGGTTCCTGGCGGTGCGTGCAGTTGTAGAAGCGGCACGCCGCCGCGTGCGCGCTCAGGTCGGGCATCAGCAGCGGCAGTTGCTGCGCGTCGACGTGGTGCAGACCGAACTCCTGGAACCCGGGCGAGTCGATCAGCGCGCCGCGGCGCTGCGCGTCGAGCCAGTACCACGTGGTCGCGGTCGTCGTGTGGCGGCCGCTGCCCAGCGCGGTCGAGATCTCGCCGACCTGCGCCTTCGCGTGCCGCACCAGCAGGTTGATCAGCGTGCTCTTGCCGCTGCCGCTGGGGCCGAGCACCAGCGTCGCGCCTTCGGCCAGCAGCGGCGCCAGGCGCTCGCGCGCCTCGTCGGGGTGCGCCTTCAGCGCCGCCTCGTGCACCGCGACGCCGATGCCCCGGTACGGCTGCAGCCGTTCGCGCGCGGCGTCGGCGCTGGGCAGGTCGGTCTTGTTGAGCAGCACGATCGCCGGGATGCCGGCGCTGTCGGCGGCGATCAGCGCGCGCGCCAGCTGCGACTCGCTGAACATCGGTTCGCCGGCGACGAGGACCAGGATGCGGTCGATGTTGGCGGCGAACGACTTGCTGCGCCACTCGTCCTGCCGAAACAGCAGGTTGCGCCGCGGCTCGATGTGCTCGACGACACCCTCGTCGCCGCTGGCGCGCCAGCGCACGAGGTCGCCGACCACGCATTCGCTCTTCTTGCCGCGCGGGTGGCCGATCAGCCGACGGCCCTCGGGGGTCTCGAGCACGACGTGGCGGCCGTGGCCGGCGACGACGCGCGCGATGTCGAGTTCGACGGTGGCGACCAAGCGGCGTGGGCGTCAGTCGCTGATCAGCGCATCGGCGCGCGCCGCGCAGATGAAGTCGTTGACCGAGATCCCGCCCACCGCGTGCGTGCGGTAGCGCACCGTGCACCGGTTGTAGCCGACGTCCAGGTCGGGGTGGTGGTCCTCGCGGTGCGCGATCCAGGCCAGCGCGTTGACGAAGGCCATCGTGCGGTGGTAGTCGTCGAAGCGGAACGTCTTCTGGATCGCGCCGTCGACCAGCGCCCAGCCCGGCACGCGCGCCAGGTGCGCGCTGATCTGCACCTCGTTCATCGGCGCCTGGCCCTCCATCGGCTGGCAGTGCATCGTCTTCAGCACGTTCATGTGGTCTCCTGCGGCGACGTGCTCAGCGCGCCTGCGCGGCGAGCGCGGCCAGGCGCTCCGACGCCGGCGGGTGCGAGTAGTAGAAACGCACGTACACCGGGTCGGGCGTCAGCGTCGATGCGTTGTCCTGGTGCAGCTTGAGCAGCGCGTTGGCGAGGTCGCGCCCGTCGGCCTGCGCGCACGCGTAGGCGTCGGCCTCGAACTCGTGGCGGCGCGACAGCGTGGCCACCAACGGCGCGAGCAGGAAAGTCGCCGGCGGCAGCGCCAGCGCGAACAGCAGCAGCGCGAGTGCGTCGTTCGGTGCGCCCAGGTTGGGCTCGACGCCGAGGCCGACGTAGAACCACGGCTGCGCCGCGAGCCAGCCGAGCAGTGCCAGCGCGGCCAGGCTGACGGCGAACACCAGCACCATGCGCTGCAGCACGTGGCGGCGCTTGTAGTGGCCCAGCTCGTGCGCCAGCACCGCCTCGACCTCGCCGGGCGTCAGCTTGGCCAGCAGCGTGTCGAAGAACACCACGCGCTTGGCCGCGCCGAGCCCGGTGAAGTAGGCGTTGCCGTGCGCCGAGCGGCGGCTGCCGTCCATCACGAACAGGCCCTTGGCGGCGAAGCCGCAGCGCGTCATCAGCGCCTGTACGCGCGCCTTCAGCGTCTCGTCGGCGAGCGGCTCGAAGCGGTTGAACAGCGGCGCGATCAGCGTCGGGTACAGCACCAGGACCAGCAGCTGGAACCCGACCCACACCACCCAGGCCCACAGCCACCACAGGCCGCCCGAGGCGCCCATGATCCACAGCACCAGTGCCGCCAGCGGCAGGCCGATCAGCGCCGACAGCAGCAGGCTCTTCGCGGCGTCGGCCAGGTACAGGCGCCAGGTCATGCGGTTGAAGCCGAAGCGCTGCTCGAGCACGAAGGTGTGGTACAGGTCGAACGGCAGGTCGAGCAGCGAAGCGATCAGAGTGAACGCGGCCAGCAGCGCGAGCTGGTAGCCGAGGTCGCCCCAGGCCGGCTGCAGCGCGTCGCGCACCGCGACGTTGAGCGCGTCGAGCCCGCCGAGCAGCGTCCAGCCCAGCAGCACCGCGGTGCCGAACGCGGTGCCGAGCACGCCCAGCCGCGCGCGCGCCAGCGTGTAGTCGGCCGCCTTGCGGTGCGCCGCGAGCGGGACGACGTCGGCGAACGCCGCGGGCACGGTGTCGCGGTGCTGCGCGACATGGCGCACCTGGCGCGACGCCAGCCACAGCTTGACGGCGAACGACAGCGCGACGACGGCGGCGAACAGCAGCGACAGCTGCGAGGCGGGATCGGACATGGCGCGAGTTTAGGGCTGCGACAATGCCCGCGCTGCCGCTGCGCCGCGGCCTCCCCGACGCAAGGACGACGATGACCGATGACCCGCAGGCCGGCCCCGCGCTGGCGATGAACGAGCACAACCTGGTGTGGATCGACCTCGAGATGACCGGGCTCGACACCGAGCGCGACCGCATCATCGAGGTGGCCGTCGTCGTCACCGACGCGCAGGTCACGCAGCGCGTCGAGGGGCCGGTGCTGGCGATCCACCAGAGCGACGCGGTGCTCGACGCGATGGACAACTGGAACAAGGGCACGCACGGCAAGAGCGGGCTGACCGACCGCGTCAAGGCGTCGACCGTCGACGAAGCGGCTGCCGAGGCGCAGGTGCTGGTCTGGCTCGCGCAGTACGTGCCGGCGGGCAAGAGCCCGATGTGCGGCAACTCGATCTGCCAGGACCGGCGCTTCCTCGCGCGTGCTATGCCCAGGCTCGAGGCCTTCTTCCACTACCGCAACCTCGACGTCAGCACGCTGAAGGAACTGGCGCGGCGCTGGCAGCCGGCGCTGATGGACGGGTTCAAGAAGGCGCAGTCGCACACCGCGCTGGCCGACATCCACGAGTCGATCGACGAACTGCTGTACTACCGGCAGCACTTCCTCAAGGGCTGAGCGCGCGGCGCGCCGGCACGAATCGCCGCCAGCGCCTACAATGCGGCCCGTGCCGTCGAGTCCGACGGCGTTCGTTCATCCCCACTGACCTGCGCCGGTGAACCTGCCGGCGTGCAGCGCCTGCTCCCCGTGAGCGGCACCGGTCGGCGGCGATGCCGTCGCTCGAGCCGGTGTGTTCCGGGTTGCCGCGTCCGTCCGCTCAGACGTGCGGCCGTCCTGCCTGCCTCGTTCTTCTCGCGACTCGACCCCGCGGTGCGCGCGCGCCGCCGGCGTGGCCGTGGCTGCGTCGTGACGACTCTGGAAGGCAGACCATGACGTTCGAATCCCTGGGCCTCGCGCCCGCCCTGGCCCGCGCCGTCGCCGACGCCGGCTACGAGCAACCCACCGACGTGCAGCAGCGCGCCATCCCGCCCGCGCTCGAGGGCCGTGACCTGCGCGTGTCGTCGAGCACCGGCAGCGGCAAGACGGCGAGCTTCGTGCTGCCGGCGCTGCAGCGCGTGCTCAGCGCGCGCGCCGACCCGGCGCAGCAGCCCGTCAGGGGCCGGGTCACCGGCCCGCGCGTGCTGGTGCTGGCGCCCACGCGCGAACTCGCGCAGCAGGTGGCCAAGGCCACGGCGACCTACGGCCGCCACGTGCCCGCGCTGCGCGTGGCCACGGTGCTCGGCGGCGTGCCGTACGCGGCGCAGCTCAAGGCGCTGCGCGGCCCGCTGGACGTGCTCATCGCCACGCCGGGGCGCCTGATCGACCATGTGCAAAGCGGCAAGTGCGTGCTCGACCACGTCGAGATCCTCGTGCTCGACGAGGCCGACCGCATGCTCGACATGGGCTTCATCGACGACATCCGCTTCATCGCCGAGTGCACGCCGAAGACGCGCCAGACGGTGATGTTCAGCGCCACCTTCGCCGGCCACGTCGGCCACCTGGCGGGCGAACTGCTGCGCAACCCGCTGGCCATCGAGGTGGCGTCGCACACCGACACGCACGCGAACATCGAGCAGCGCCTGCACTGGGCCGACCACGGCGTGCACAAGGACGCGCTGCTCGACCACCTGCTGGCCGATCGCGACGTCGAGCAGGCGCTGGTGTTCACCAGCACGCAGCGCGACGCCGACGAGCTCGCCGACCGGCTGGCCGACTTCGGCCACCGCGTCGCGTCGCTGCACGGCGGGATGCCGCAGGGGCGGCGCAACCGCGTGCTCGACGGCCTGCGCCGCGGGCAGCTGCGCGTGCTGGTGGCCACCGACGTGGCGGCGCGCGGCATCGACGTGCCGAGCATCAGCCACGTCATCAACTACGGCCTGCCGATGAAGGCCGAGGACTACGTGCACCGCATCGGCCGCACCGGCCGCGCCGGGCGCTCGGGGCTGGCGGTGACGCTGGCCGAGGCGCGTGACGTGGGCATGGTGCACCGCATCCAGCGTTTCACGACTCAGCCGATCCCGGTGGCGACGATCACCGGCCTCGAGCCGAAGCGCGCGATGCCGTCGCTGCGCCGGGCCCACCCCGGCCGGCGCGTCGCCCACGACGGCGCCGGTCGGCGCGACGCGGCGCGCCGTGGCCCGGGGCGCGGTGACATGCGCCTCGAGCCGGTCCGCCACGATGCGCCACGGCACGACGGATGGCACGACGCGCGACACGACGGCGCGCGGCGCCCCCACGGCGCGCCGGCGGCGCCGGGCAGGCCGGGGGGGCACGGCGCCCACGGGCGGCCCGGCGCGGGGGCGCACGCGGCGCGCGGGCCCGCCGGTCGAGGCGACCGCCGCGCGCCCGCCGGTCGCGGCGACCGCGCGCCGCGTCGCGGCTGACGACGGGCGGTCGGGGCCGCCGCGCCGACGGCGCGGCCCGCCGGCTTCGCGCCGGGCTCAGGCCGCGAGCAGCTCGACCTCGAACATCAGCGTCGCGTTCGGGGGGATCACGCCGCCGGCGCCGCGCGCGCCATAGCCGAGCTGCGGCGGGATGATCAGCACCCGCGTGCCGCCCACCCGCATGCCCTGCACGCCCTCGTCCCAACCGCCGATCACGTGGCCGGCGCCGAGCGGGAAGCTGAACGGCTCGCCGCGGTCCTTGCTGCTGTCGAACTTGCGGCCCTTCTGGCCGTCGGCATACAGCCAGCCGGTGTAGTGCACCGACACCTGCCGTCCGGCGGTGGCGGTGGCGCCGCCGCCGGCGACGGCGTCCTCGTACTGCAGGCCGGACGCGGTGGTGATCATCGAAGGTCCTCGGTCGGTGGAAAGCCGCGCATCATGCCAGCGGCTGGCGCACCAGGTTCATCACCTGCGTCGCGTCGAGCGTGCGCGCGCGCTGCTCGATCTGCGGCAGGTACTGCTGCTGCAACTGCTTGGCCGGGCCCAGCAGCTGCTGGAAGGTGTCCTTCAGCACCGCGGTGCTCATCTGGCGGCCGCCGCCGTAGTAGCGCCTGGCCAGCTGACCCAGCGCGTAGGTGGTGGCGAAGCTGAAAGCCATGCCGGTGGCCGCGCGCCCCAGTCCGCGGCCCAGCCCGCCGGCGACCTTGCCGAGCAAGCCTCCGACGAGCTTGCGCCCGAACTGCTCGAGGTACTGCGACGCCAGCCCGACGCCGGCGGTGGCGAGGAACTCCTTGACGTGCCCCTGGTCGAGCTGCACGCCGTGGCGCTGGCCGATCGTGTAGACCATGCGCACCTGCAGCGGGATGATCGCCATCGACGCCCAGCTCTGCGGCAGCAGCTCGAGCGCGCCGCAAAGGATCGCGCGGTGGAGGATCGCGCGGTCGAGCTCGGCGGCCTCGGCCTCGCCGAGCAGGGTCGTCGGCGGCGCGGCCGGCACCGGCGGCGCCTTGGCGGCGGCAGCGGGCCTCGCGACGGTCGCCGGATGGTCGATGACGTCGGCCAGCGCGTCGGCCTGGGCCTCGATCGCGGCGGCGCCGTCGCCCAGCGCGAGTGCGCGCTTGAGCGAGACCAGGAACGCCGCTTCGGCGGCGCTCTTCTCGCCGTCGGCGTCGCACACGCACACCGCCACCTCGTAGGCCAGCTGGCGCTGCTCGACGCTGGACAGGTCGGCCACGGCCTGCGCCAGCGACAGGCGCTTGAGCAGCACGTCCTGCACCAGCGTGCCGACGTGCAGCCCGGCGGCGCTCGCGCCGAGCGACTCGGCCAGGCGCCTGATCTCGTCGCGCTCGGTATCGGCCTTCGCGCCGTCGGCAAACGCGGCCATCAGCGCGATCGCGAGCAGCGCACGTTGTTCGGTCGGTGTCACGACGCAGTCCTTCCGGGGTGGGGCGATGAGGAATACCGATTGTGTCGCGGGCGCTATGGCCGTGCTGCCGACGGGTTCCGCTGGCCGGCACCGCGACACGTCAGGGGTGGTGTCACATCGTCGTGACGGCTGGGATCGCCGCTGTGCGACGAATGCCCGCGCCGACACGCGTAACCGATTGAAACACCGACGTTTGCGACCTCGTCACTGCGGATGGCAGCCCTCACGGGACGTCGGTGTCACGCGGTTGTGACGACTGGCGCGGGCATCCGGATCACGCCAAGCGGCGTTGCCGCGAGTGTCTTTGCCGTTGGGGAGAAAACCCATTTGAAAACAATAGGTTGTCCGCGTCGTTCTGGCTGGCGCCGATCTTGCTTCACAGGGTTCGGATCGGCTCGATCAACGCCTGTCCGCCTTCAATCATCAGGAGGAATCGACCATGAAGCACACGCAAGTTGCTTTGGGTATCGCCTTGGCGTTCGGCCTTCCCGCCGTCGCTCTGGCCAACCCCACGAACAACAACGACCTCAGACGTGGCGACGTCACCCAGACCGCGACGGCCACGTCGGACCAATCGGGGTCCAACGGCGCATCCGCCAACGAGTACTCGCAGGCTGCGCAGGGGTCGTTCAACCCGACCGACAACAGCAACCGCTCGAAGACGGACAACAGCGTCCGCAACTGGACCAAGTCGCAGACCGACAACTCCAACAACTCAGACAACAGCGTTCGCACGTTTAGCATCTCCGACTCCTTCAACACCAGCAAGGCCATTGCGGTGAGCAAGCTCTCCGGGCACGTGTCCGGGGTGAAGGTTTGGGGTCTGGGCAACCTGGGGGGTCATCAAAACGGTGACGCCAACGGGGCCGTCGGCGCCAACGGCGGCAAGGCGATGGCCAACGGCGAAGGTGGCCACGGTGGCAAGGGTGGCACCGGCGTCGGTGGCGACGGCGGCGCCGGCTACGGTGGCACCGGCAACGGCGGCCACGGCGGCAGCGGCGGTAACGGCGGCAACGGCGGCAACGGCGGTAGCGGCGGCGCCGGTGGCCACGGCGGTGAGGCCAGCGCCAGCAACGGCAGCGCCACTTCGGGATCCGCCGAGAACGGTAGCGCCAGCAATGGCAGCGCCAGCAACGGCAGCGCGAAGGCGGGCCACGCCGGTGACGGCGGCAACGCGGTGGGCGCGATGGGCGGCAAGGGGGGGAGCGCGAGCGCCGACGGCGCGAACTCGATGGCCAAGAACGACTCGTCCAGCGGCAGGGCGGGTGGCTACTCCGGCGCCGACGGCGGCGGCAGCATGGCCATGGACAAGGTCGAAGGCGGGGGCGCTCACGGCAAGGCCGGTGCCGACGGTGGCGCGGCGGCGTCGGGCCAGATGGCCAAGGCAGGCCCGTCGAACACCAGCAGCAGTGCATCAGGCGGTCAGGCCGGCTCGTCGAGCGACGCGAATGGCACGTCCAGGGGCCGCGACTCGGCCGGCGGCAACGCCACCGGTGGTTCGTCCGGCGCAACGGGTGGTGCAGCCTCGGGTACCAGCACCGGTGGCACGACAACGGCGAGCAACAGCGCCGGCAACACCGGTGGGGCGGCGAGCAGCACCGGCACCAACACCGGTGGTGCCGGCAGCGGCAGCGCCTCGGCGACCGGCGGTGCGGGCACCTCGGGTGCTGCGACGGCCAACAGCGGGGCGGCCACCGGCTCGTCGACCTCGACCGCGGGCAGCAACTCGGCCAACGGCGGCGCCGGCGGAACAGCGACCAACAACGCCGGCATGGGTGGATCGGGCGGCGCGGCGACCAACGGCAGCGCGACGAACGGCAGTGCCACCAACGGCGGCGCGACGACCACCGCGTCGAACGGCAGCGCGACGGGCGGCACGGCGCAGGGCGCGGCCGGCGGTGGCGGCGCAGTCGGTGCGACGGGTGGCCAGGGCGGAGCCGGTGGCGTCGGCGAGGGCGGCACGGGCGGCACCGGCAACGGCGGAACCGGTGGCACCGGCAATGGCGCGACCGGTGGCACAGGCGGCGCGGGCACGGCCACGGCGACTGCCGGCAACGGCGGCAGCGGCGGTGGTGGCGGCACGCTCACCGGCGGTTCGGCCGGCAGCTGGAGCATGGCCAACACGATCGGCGATGGCTTCTCCAATGCCGCGGGCATCACGGTGGTCAGCATGAACACCGGTGTCGCGAGCCTGGTGCAGCAAAGCGTCAACGTGCAAGCCAACCTGAGCGTCGGCAAGTGAGGCAGTAGCCGTGGTGTGCGTCGCCGGAGTGCTCCGGCGACGCACCACCCTGGCTGACACAGGAGCAGTCATGGCTATACGCGCGTTTGCGGCCACGCTCGGGTTGGTTCTCATGTCGGCGTTGTCCTGGAGCGATGGAGTTCGCGCTCAGTCGGACACGACCCCCGAAGCCGTGCCGGCGGCTACCTTGGAGGTGAAGCCGGCGCCGGATCGAGCCGGCCCGGGCAGCCTGATAAAGGGGCGTCGACTGAGCCCGCACGCGTTGTCGGTCAGCCGCGGCGGCACGTCCGTGAACGACATGAAGCTGCGCGGCGTGGTTGCCGACAACCAGGCGGTCAACGTCTCGACCGGCGGCAACCTGATCTCCGAAGGGGCGCTGAGCAATGCCGTCGGTGTCCCGATGGTGATCCAGAACACCGGGAACAACGTGCTCATCCAGAACGCAACGATCGTCAACGTGCACGTCCACTGAGTTGTTCGATGCGGTCGGTCGGACGCAGCTTCGTGCTGGCCGCCGCCTTGACGGCGGGTGCCGGCGTGCCCGTGGCGGCCGGCACGGTCGCCCTGCCGGCGGAGATCAGCGGCGCCTACGCGGTGACCGTCGACAGTCTGAAGGAGAAGCGGGCACGCACCACGGTGCTGCAGCGCTACGACTTCAGCTGCGGCTCGGCTGCCTTGTCGACGCTGCTGACCCACCACTACGGCGTTCCCGTCGGTGAGCAGGAGGTCTTCGAGCAGATGTTCGCGCAGGGTGACCGCGCGAAGATCCAGCGCGAAGGCTTCTCGCTGCTCGACATGAGGCGTTACCTTTCGAGTCGCGGTTTCGAGGCGCATGGCTTCGAGGCCCCGCTCGACGAACTCGCGAAGGCGGGCATTCCGGGCATCGTTCTGATCAACGAGCGCGGGTACAACCACTTCGTCGTCGTAAAGGGACTACGCTCCGGCCGGGTGCTGCTCGGTGATCCGGCCGGCGGCACGCGCGCGATGTCGCGTGCGGCGTTCGAGTCGATGTGGTTGAACCGCGTGCTGTTCGTCGTCACCAATCGGATGGAATCGGCGTCGTTCAACGCGCCGGCCGACTGGCGTGCGGCGCCCGAGGCACCGCTCACCGACGCGAGCCGGCGAAATGGTGCGGCGGGCTTCGACATCCCGAAGCTCGGCCCGTCGGACTTCTGATCTGCGCACCCCCGCCATGGTCCCGGCGCCGAAACAACTTGCGCTGCTGGTGTCCGCCATCGCGATCGGGTGGGCATGCCCGGATCGGGCGCAGGCGGCGCTCGCACCGGGTGATGCGGCGTCGCCACCGGGGCCAGTCGGGGGGGCGCGTCCGTCCAGCGACTGGCTGAGGCAGTTCGCCTGCGGGTCGATCGGCGGCGACGAGACCGAGGGGGCGCTCGCGGCGTACACCGCGGTGGCGCCGACGTCGACGGCGGTCGCCGATCCATCAACCGCGCCCCATCGAGACGAAGCGTTGCCGGCAGCGGGTTCGGGCGGCGCGTGTGCGTCGCCGAACGTCGACCGCGTGCATGCCGACGCGGTCGCGTCGGCGGCGGTGCCGTCGTTCGACGCGAGTGGGCAGCACGAGCCGCTGCCCCGGCAGCCGCCATCACCCTCGGAGCCGTCGCCGACGGCGATCGCCGTGCCCGCACGGCCGTCGGCGCATGCTGCAGCGGCCGGACCGACACTGTTCCTCGACGGCGGTGACCCGCAAGCCTGCGCCGACGCCGGCACTGCAGACGGATCTTCGCCCGGGGGTGCGGCGGCGCTGTCGGCGGCCGATGAGTTGACGCCGTCGGCGCCGCGCGACGGGTTCGTTCCGCCCGGGACCGGGACCGTCGAGCTGTCCGGCGCCACCCGCAGCGAGATCCTTGCGTGGGAGATGATCGTCGCCGGAGCCGCGAGCACCACCGACGATCCGGGCCAGGTCGACGCGCCCGGGCAGGCGCGCGACGTCGCGCCAGTCGACGCGGCGAGTGGGTCTGCGCGAAGCCTTCAGTCTCCACGACAGTCGGCGCCGCGCGCCGCAGCGCGGGTCGAGTCCGGTCGGTTCAACGTGGCCGCGGCACTCGTGCAGGCAGCGAATCACTCCGACTCGCCGCGCGCGATGCCGACGGTAGGCGAAGCGACCACCGTGTCGGTGGCGCCCGGGTTCCCGTCGGATCGTTTGACCTCGCGCGCTGCGCCGGTCTTGCCTGGGGTCGCGCAGGTCGCCGATGCGGGCACGCGCGACGTCGTGCCGACGCCCGCCGCTGCGACAGGGCACCGCCGGATCGTCGCGCGCTGCCACGACGGGACAGCCCTCGACGCGCTGGAGGTCTACGAACGTGCCCAGCGCAGCGTGTCGGGCGCCGCGTGCATGTCCGCTGGACTGGCACCGCCGTCGCTCGACGCCGATGCGCGCACCGCCGGGCTGCGCCCGTCGTCCGACAGGGGTGCTACCCAGGTTGTCGCGATCGAACGCGACGACTGGGCGGCATCGTCGCCGCCACCTCATGTCGCCGCAGTCGCACCGGCGAGGTCGGCGGCAGTCGATCGTGGGACGTCCGCGTCGATACCGGCTGCAACCGCAAGCGATGCGGCGGCGCGTGCCACCGCGCCCGCATCTGCCGGGCGCACAACCTCCGACATCGTCGTCGCCGACCATGCGAGCCGCGTCTTGATGAGCCTCGAGGCGCTGCTGACCTGCGACGACGACCCGCGTGAGCGCTTCGGCGCTCAGACGCGCGAGGTCGTCGTTGCCAGTCATGCCGAGAAGGTGATGCGCACGCTGCAGGACGTGTTGACGCAGGCCAAACTGCGTGCCCTGGAGCAGCGGCGCAGCGCCATGGCTGCGAGCAAGCGTCAGATGACGGAGTCGCAAGCCGCGTCGATGGGCTGCGGGTCAACGGTACCCGGGCCGTCTGCGGCAGGGCGCGCCCCGATGGCCGGGCCGGCATCGGCGAGTGCCCCCGAGGCAGGCGACCTGCGGCGAGACTGCCAAGAGGCATCGCCCGCAAGCATGTCGGCGCTTGTACCGCCGATGGGTCAGCCGATCGTTGCAGGGGCTGCCGGCGCGACACCACCCCAGTCGCTGCGGCGGCCCGGTTGCGCCGCCGACCCGACCCCGCTGCACGCGCCCACGCCCGCACAGGGCACACCGGCTTCGCCCGAGGTCGCCGTCGCCGCGGGCCGAGCGCCCGCGCCGTCCGCGGACGTGGCGACGATCGGCGGCCGGCCAGCGCTCGACGAGGGCGACCTCGATGCCGTACGCGGTGGCTTCACGACCGCCAGCGGGCTGAAGATCTCGTTCGGCATCGAGCGCGCGGTGTACGTCAACGGCAATCTCGTCGCGACGACGTCGCTGACGGTGTCCGAGCTCGGTCGCATCTCGGGAGTGCGCGCGGTGCCTGACGTCGTCGGCGCCGACGCACTGATGCTGATCCGCAACGGCGCCGGCAACGTGACCCAGCTCGGTGATGTCGGTGGCGCGGTGGGGACGATCATCCAGAACACGCTGAACAACCAGAACATCAGCAACGTCACGGTGATCGACGCGACGGTCAACAGCCTGCGGCTGTCCCGGGGCATGGACCTGCACTCGACGCTGCGCAATGCAGTGACCGACGCGCTGCGGCGCTGATCCTGCTCCGGGTCACGTCCCCGGATGCGCCGCCACGTGCACCCCAGCCGCAGTGCGTGACGCACGCGGCGCGGGCCGACGGGGCGCCTTTGCAGACCTCGGCACCGCGGCAGCCGTCGGGCTTCATGCGACCTGATCCTCGCGCCCGTCGGCGCGCGACTCGCGGGGTCTACTGGCCGCCAGTGGGTGCTTCGACGGCTCGGTGTCGGTCGCTGAGACAAATGTCACGCCTGGATGCGGCAGATCCACCGACGCACCTCGGTGCCCCCTGTTTCGGGGGTGTGCGCTCTTGGCGGCAGCGAGGACATTCTGGCGGCGGTCAGAACCGATCGTTGGGTGGGTAATCGCGTTGCGGTCGCTCAGCCGTGGGGGAGCATCAGCCATGAAGCAGTAGGGTAGGCGAACATGCGTCGCGCCCACGTGCTTTGCATCGACCTTGCCGGTCAGGCCGGCAATGCCGTGGCGGTGCTGCGCACGCAAGATGCGCAGGTCGATGTGGTCGGCGATCTGGCCGCTGCCGAGCAACGGCTGAGAAGCGCGGCACCGGAGGTGGTCCTGCTGGTGGCCACGGCGATCGGCTCTCTGGAATGCGACCAGCTGAGCGCGTTCGTGCGCCAACACCCGTCCGTGGTGTGGGTCGGTGCGTTCGACGCAGCGTCGATCGCCGCGTGCCGTGAGCTGATCGTCAACTGCCTGTTCGATCACCACACCCTGCCGTTCGATGTCGCGAGGCTGGCGTCGACGCTCGGCCACGCACGCGGACACGCGGCGCTGCGCCGCACCGTGCTGTCGGCGGTGAACGCACCCGTGGCGCGTGAGTTGCCGCTGATCATCGGCAACAGCAAGGCCAGCCGCGACCTGCTGTGGCGCATCCGGCGCGTCGCCGAAGTCGACGCTCCTGTGCTGGTAACCGGCGAGAGCGGCAGCGGCAAGGAACTGGCGGCGCAGTACATCCATCGCGCATCGTCGCGCGCTGGTCGGCCTTTCGTCGCCGTCAACTGCGGGGCGATTCCGGGGTCGCTGATCCAGTCGGAACTGTTCGGTCACGAGAAGGGCTCGTTCACCGGAGCCGACCGCGACAAGCGCGGCATTGTCGAGGCCGCCAACGGCGGGACCTTGTTTCTCGACGAGATCGGCGACCTGTCACGCGACCTGCAGGTCAACCTGCTGCGGTTCCTGCAAGAGAAGACAATCACGCGGGTCGGTTCGTCGCGCCCGATCGGCGTGGACGTGCGCGTCATTTCCGCGACGCATGTCGCGCTCGAACGCGCCGTGGCGTGCGGCGACTTCCGCGAGGACCTGTACTACCGACTGAACGTGTTGTCGGTATTCGTTCCGCCGCTGCGGGAACGCACAGACGACATCGAGGTGCTGGCACAGCACTTTTTCCGCAAGTTCGAGGCCGAAAAGAGCGCTCGGCTGACCGGTTTCAGTGACCGCGCGATCGCCGCGATGCGCGCCCACCCCTGGCCGGGCAACGTGCGCGAACTCGTCAACCGCGTGCGACGCGCGATGGTCATGGCGCCGGGCCGACTGATCACTCCCGCGGACCTCGGGCTCGCGCCGGGCGCCGCGACGGGCGCCGCGGCCGCCCTCGATGAGGCGCGCACGCATGCCGAGCAGTCCGCGATCGCCGCCAGCCTGGCGCAGGCGGGCGGCAACGTTACAGCCGCTGCCAGGCATCTGCGCGTTTCCCGCATGACGCTGTACCGGCTGATGGCCAAGCACGGCCTGACCGACTACGCGGCCACCCGCCATCGCCACGGCCTGCCGATCGAAGGCGGCGACCGCGATGCCGGCGACCGCGACACCTTGGGCCCACGATCGGAGCCGGATCGGTGACCAACACCAGCGCGTTGCGGCCACTCGGCCACTGGCGGTGCGCGGCTCGCCCGCGCTGGCCGCAGGAATCCAGATTCGGGTCGGGTCCGTGGGGCCCTGCCAAGGCTTCGTGCCTCGTGCACTGACCGTCGAAGGAGGCGTTCATGGCCGTCCACTGCAGAAACCGTCACACGTCCCTTGCGTGCCTGGCGCTTGCCGGCTGCTCGGCGACCGTTCACGCCAGCCCGCCGGCCATCGGGGCAGGGCTCGGCGAAGCGGCCCACGGGCCCGAATGGGAGGCACGCGCGGGCGCAGCCGGCGCGGCAGCAACCGACCGCGGCGCGATCGTCATCGCACAGGCGCAGCCGGTGGCGCCGGTCGGGCAGGCGCCGCAGGACAGCGAGCAGCCGGCGCAGCCGGCACCGATCTTTGAGCAGCCCGGTGTGCTCACGCCGCGCGGCAGGCTCTTGCTCGAGCCGTCGCTGCAGTACTCGCACTCGTCAAGCAACCGCGTGGCACTGGTCGGCTACACGATCATCCCGTCGATCCTCATCGGCTTGATCGACGTGCGCGAGGTCAAGCGGAACACGTTCACCGCGGCGCTCACGGCGCGCTACGGACTGACGAATCGGTTCGAGGTCGAACTCAAGGCGCCGTTCGTCCACCGCTCCGACAGCGCGGTGGGCCGCGAATTCCTGCAGGGTGCGGCCGAGTCGAGGGTGTTCGACACCAGCGGCTCCGGGCTCGGCGACGTCGAGGTCACGGGACGCTACCAGTTGAACGACGGTGGGGTCACGAATCCTTACTACGTGGCCAGCCTGCGGTTCAAGTCGCGCACCGGCAAGGATCCGTTCGAGGTCGAGACCTCGCGCAACGTCGAAGGCTTCCGCGACGGCGGCATTCAGACCGAGTTGCCCACGGGCTCCGGCTTCTATTCGCTGCAGCCCGCGCTGACCGTGCTGTTCCCGTCCGATCCAGTGGTCCTGTTCGGCACCCTCAGCTACACACACAACTTCAAGCGCACCGACGTGACCAGGGCCACCGACGCCGAGCCGGAGTTCCTGGGCACGATCGAGCCCGGAGGGATCTTCGGCTTCAACTTCGGCATGGGTCTGGCGTTGAACGAGAGGGCCTCGCTGAGCATGGGCTACGAGCACAGCTCGGTCGGAAAGACGCGGCAGAACGGCGCCCAGGCGCCCGACGCGGTGCGCGTGCAGCTGGGGTCGTTGCTGTTCGGGTTTGCCTACCGCCTGAGCGACAAGCGCAGCCTGAACCTCTCGATCGGCGCCGGACTCACGCAGGACTCGCCCGACGTCACGCTGACCTTGCGCCTGCCGGTGTCGATGTAGCCCGGCGCGCGGTGGCCGGCGCGCCCGGCCTCAGGCGGCGAGCAGACGCGCCCAGCGCCGGCTGCCGGGGTGGTGCGCGGCGCAGACCTTCGCCGCGACGATCAGCGCCGGGCCGAGGAACAGCCCCCACACGCCCCACAGCACGCCCCAGAAGACGACGCCGATGAACACCGCGGCCGGGTTCATGCGCGCCGCGCGGCCCTGCAGCCACGCGGTGACGACGGTGCCGATCAGCGTCGACAGCGCGATCACCACCCCGGCGGTGGTCAGCGCAGCGCCCACCTGGCCGTAGGTCAGGTACGCCTCGGCGGCGGCGAGCACGCTGAACACCGCCATACCCAGGTAAGGCACCACGTGCAGCAGCGCCGCGGCCAGCGCCCAGGTCAGCGCGTCGCCGATGCCGAAGGCCTCGAACCACAGCCACACGCCGGCGCCGATCGCGACGTTGGTGACCACCAGCACGCCGGCGTACAGCCGCGCCTGGCGCGCGCACTCGCGCAGCGCGGCGGCGGCGCGACGGCGCGCCCTGCACCCGGGCCAGAGCTGGACGAACCGCCCGGCCAGCGACGGCCCGCCGGCGAGCACGAAGAAGGCGACGAACAGCGCCACGGTCAGGTCGGCGGCGAGCACCAGCAGCTTGCCCGAGCCGACGACCGCGGTCTCGGTGATCACCGCGGTCGCGTTGTCCGACAGGGTCGGCGCCGACGCCGCGTCGCCTTCGACGGGTGCCTTCGCGCGCGCGGGCGGCCGCGCGCGGCGCGGCGGTGGCGGGTCGCCGTTGCGCCGCTCCATCGCCTGGTCGAGTTCCTGCAGCGCGTCGCGCGCGCGACGCAGCGTGGACTCGACCGGGCTCGGGTCGGTGGCCAGTTCGCTGGCCGCCAGGCGGATGACGTCGGGCAGGCGCTCGGTCATGCGCAGCAACTGGCCGCTGAAGCCGTGCAGCAGCACCGCGGCGGCGGCGACGCTGGCGCCGAGCACCAGCGCCGCGGCCAGCGTGCGCGACGGCAGCCAGCGCTGCACGCGGCTCACCGCCGGTTCGACGAGCATCACCAGCAGCAGCCCGGCGATCACCGGAATCAGGAAGCGCGCGCCCCACCACAGCGCCGCGACGACGGCGAGCGTCGCGAGCACCTGCAGCGCCAGCGGCGAGCGCGGCGGCGCGGGCGTCGCCGTGCCGGGGTGGGGCGCGTCGGCCGCCGCCGCGACGAGCGCCCCGGTGCCGGGCACCGCTGCGGCTGCCGGGCGGGCCGGCGGCGGGGGCGTGGGCGCGTCGGCGTCGGCGATGGCGGCGGACGGGGTCATCGGGCCAGGCGGTGGCGCGGGTGGGAACGCAGGTGCGTGCCGCTCGGCGTCGCACAGCGCCGGTCAGGGCCGCACGACGATGTCGTTCTTCACGGACTTCACGTGCGAGACGTCGCGCGCGATGGCCTCGGCCTGGGCGCGCTCGGCGGCGGTCTTCGCGAAGCCCGACAACTGCACGGTGCCGTTGAGCGTCTCGACGCCGATGGCCAGCGCGCTGACCACGGGGTCCTTGGCCAGGCGCGCCTTGACCTGCGTGGTGATCGTCGCGTCGTCGACGTACTGGCCGACGGTCGACTGGTCGCGCACGACGGCGCATCCGGTGGCGGTGAGCAGCGCGACGGCGGACACGGCCGCGGCGAGGGTGGTACGGATCGGGGTCATGGCATGGCTCCTGTCGGGTCGTGGGTGGGGGGCGGGGAACAGCAACGGGGCTCAGCGCTTGATCAGGCCGATCAGCATGCTGGCCAGCGCCATCACGAGAAAGACGACGAACAGCACCTTCGCGATGCCGGCCGCGCCCGCCGCAATGCCGCCGAAGCCGAGCAGGGCGGCGATCAGCGCGATGACAAAGAATACGACGGCGTAGTGAAGCATGAGGGTCTCCTTCCAGGGTCTCGGGCCGAGGGATTGGGGATGGCCTTCGACCGTGCCGATAGCGTAGGCGCGCGGCCTCATCGCGTCGGTCGGACCCGGCTGCGCCCGCGTGTCGGAGGCTGCTGCGTCGGCGTGTAGGACAGGCCCCACAGCGGCGGCGGTGCTCGCGGCCGTGCGTGCGCCGAGTCGGCGACGCGTGGGCGACGTGTGTGTGCGGCGCGTGTGTGCGGCGTGTGTGTGCGGCGTGTGGGCGGCGCGTGGGCGCCGTCGCGGGCGCCGTCGCGGCGCCGGGCGGGGTCAGCCCGCGGCGGCCGGGCGCGCCGGCAGCGACGCCTGGATGCGTGTGCCCCGACCGGGCGCGCTAAGCAGCGCAAAGCGCCCGCCCGCGGCCTCGACGCGGTGGCGCATGCCCAGCAGCCCGTGCGCGCCGCTGCGCACGCCGGCGCGATCGAAGCCGGCGCCGTCGTCGTGCACCTCGACCTCGGCGCGGTCCTGCGCGCCGCGGTGCAGCCGCACGCGCACCTGCGTCGCGCCGGCGTGCTTGGCGACGTTGGTCAGCGCCTCCTGCACCAGCCGGTAGACGGTGAGTTCGTCGGCCGCGTCGAGCGACACCGGCGCCAGGTCGGCGTGCACCTGCACGCCGCTGCGCTCGGCGAACTCGCGCGTGAGGATCTCCAGCGCGCTGACCAGGCCCAGGTTGGCGAGCGCCGACGGGCGCAGGTCCTCGATGATGCGGCGCTTCAGGGCGATGCCGTCGTTGAGCGCGCGCGCCAGGTGGTCGAGCCGCTCGTCGAGCTCGGGCGTGCGCTCGCGCAGGCGCGACTTCAGCCGCGCGAGGTCGAGCTTGGCGGCGGTCAGCAGCGCGCCGAGTTCGTCGTGCAGCTCGCGCGCGAGGCGGTTGCGTTCGTCCTCGCGCGCGCTCTGCAGGTGCAGCGCCAGCTCGCTGAGCTCGGCGGTGCGCTCGCGCACCTGCCGCTCGAGGCGGTCGCGCTCGTCCTCGAGCAGCTGCTGGCGCTCGTGGCGCGCGGCGTCGAGCGCGGCGGCCTGACGCAGGTAGACCGCGAAGCCGCCCAGCGTGAGCAGCGTGACGACGACGATGCCGATGCGGCCCAGCCAAAGCGAGCGCAGCACCTCGGTGCGCTGCGACTCGATGCGCGCGCGCGTGTCGTCGATCAGCCGGTCCGACGCGGCGCGGATGTCGGCCATGTGCTCGCGCCCGATGCCGGCCACCAGCAGCGCGCGCCACGACTCCTCGCGCCCCTCGGTGTACAGCTTCAGCGTGGTCTGCAGCTCGGAGAGCTTGGCGCTGATGCGGTCGAGCAGCGCGGCGAGCTGCTGCGAGCGTGCCGGCTGGTCGGCCAGGTCGGCGCGCAGCGCCTGCATCTGCTCGCCCAGGCGCTTCAGCGCCTCGGTGTACGGCTGCAGGTACTGCGGCTGGCCGGTGAGCAGGAAGCCGCGCTGGCCGGTCTCGGCGTCGACCAGCGCCAGCTGCAGCTCGAACAGGCGCAGCCGCAGCGCCTGCTGCGTGCCCAGCGCCTCGATCGAGCGCAGCGCGTCGCGGTGCGACAGCTCGCTGATCACCACCAGCGAGATCGCCAGCGCGACCGCCAGCGGCAGCGCCCAGGCGCTGCGCAGCGCGCGCTGCAGCGTGTGGGGCAGGGGGTTCGACGCGGCCATCGCGCTTCACGGTATGCTGGTCGCGTGATCCGCATCGCGATCGTCGACGACCACGCCATCGTGCGCGAGGGGCTGCGCCGCTTCTTCGCCGACGAGGTCGATCTGCGCGTGGTCGGCGACGCGGCCAACGGGCGCGAGGCGCTCGAGCTGCTGCGCAGCACCGAGGTCGACGTGATGCTGCTCGACCTGTCGATGCCCGACCAGGGCGGCGTCGACGCGCTGCGCGCGATCAAGGCGCGCGCGCCCGACCTGCCGGTGCTGATCCTCAGCGGCTTCTCGGCGCAGCATTACGCGACGGCGCTGCTGCGCCAGGGCGCGGCCGGCTACCTGAACAAGGACTGCGACCCCGAGGAGATCGCGCGCGCGATCCGCACCGTCGCGCTCGGCCGGCGCTACATCACGCCGGCGGTGGCCGAACTGCTCGCCGAGCAGCTCGACGCGCCGGCCAAGGCGCCGCACGAGCAGTTGTCCGAGCGCGAGCTGCAGGTGTTCCTGCGCCTTGCCGCCGGCGAGACGGTCGGACACATCGCCGACCGGATGTCGCTGAGCGTGAAGACGGTGAGCACCTACCGGTCGCGGGTGCTCGAGAAGATGGGCCTGGCGTCGAACAGCGACCTGACCTACTACGCGCTGAAGAACGGGCTGATCCAGTGACGCGCGCGCCTCGGCGTGGCCGGCGTTCACGCGCGCGCCTGCGTGCCGCCGTCGCGGCGTTCGTCGACCAGCCGGCGACAGTAGTCGATCAGCGCCTCGATGTCGTGCGACTTGTCGAACACGCGCTCGGCGCCCAGCGCCTCGCAGCGGCGGCGCACGTCGGGCGTGGCGTAGTTGCTGAGCACCACGCGGCGCGACGCCGGGCGCAGCCGCTGCGCGGCGTCGAGCACACCCAGCCCCGAGCCGCGCTTGAGGAAGATGTCGACGATCATCAGGTCGCAGCGCTCGTCGCAGCCGGTCATCCACGCCAGCGCCACCGCCTCTTCGTCCGCGGTGCCGACCACCCGCAGCGGCAGCAGCTCCTCGAGCGTGGCGATCAGGTTGTCGCGGATCAGCGGGTTGTCCTCGACGATGTAGGTGGCCAGCGGCGTGTCCATCGGTGTGCCGATGTTAGGGCGCGCCGGCGGCGCCGGGCGTCGGCGTGCGGCATCAAGTGCCGTAGGACGGGTCCTACACGAGCGGCCACGATGCCGCCCACGCGTCGACCGCGCGCGCCAGCCAGTCGCCCGCGCTCGCCGCATCGACCTCGACGCCGAGCACCGCGCCGGCCGCCCGCAGCGCGGCCAGCGCTTCGGCCACGTCGAGCGGCGCCGCGCCGGTCTGCTTGGACAGCTTCTCGCCGCGCGCGTCGCGCACCAGCGGCGTGTGCAGGTGGCGCGGCGTCGGCAGCCCGAGCAGGCGCTGCAGGTGGATCTGGCGCGGCGTGTTGTCGGCCAGGTCCTCGCCGCGCACGACGTCGGTGACGCCCTGCGCCGCGTCGTCGACGACCACCGCGAGCTGGTAGGCCCACGGGCCGTCGGCGCGCCGCAGCACGAAGTCGCCGACCTCGGCGGTGACGTTCTGCTGCTGCTGCCCCAGGCGCCGGTCGTGCCAGCGGATCACGACCGGTGCTTCGTCGCTGCCGACGCGCACGCGCCAGGCGCGGGGCGGGCGGCCTCGCAGGCCGCCGCGCTCGGGGCGGCAGGTGCCGGGGTAGACGCGTTCGCCGTGGCGCGGCGGCCGGCGGCCGGCGGCCGCGAGCGCGTCGTCGATCTCGCGCCGGCTGCAGCCGCAGGGATAGGCGTGGCCGGCGTCGACGAGGCGCTGCAGCGCCGCGGCATAGGCGTCGCCGCGTGCCGACTGCCACTGCGGCGGCGCGTCGGGCCGCAGCCCGAGCGCGGCGAGCTGGCGCACGATCTCGCGGTCGGCGCCGGCGACGCAGCGCAGGCGGTCGGTGTCCTCGATGCGCAGCAGCCAGCGCCCGCGGTGCGCCCGCGCGTCGAGCCAGCTCGCCAGCGCGGCGACCAGCGAGCCGGCGTGCAGCGGCCCGGTCGGCGAAGGCGCGAAGCGGCCGGTGTACGTGGGGGTCACCGCTCGGGCGGCGTCCGGTCCGGGGCCGTTGCTCGGCGTCGTGCGGCCGAAGGCGCGGCGCACGCGGGTCTCAATCCACCGGCTGCGGCAGGCCGCAGTGCCGGTCGAGCAGCGCGCGCCGCGTCGCCGGGCTGTCGAGCTGCTGCAGCCACCACTGCAGCGCCAGCCCCTGCGTAGGGCGCCGGCCCCTGGCGCCGCCCGCACCTGCCACGGCCGCGCTGCGCCAGGCGTAGCCGAGCGCGGCCGGCTGGCGCACGCGCTGCACCGGCTTGACCACCAGGTGCCCGGCGCGGATGTGCTCGCGCGCCACCGGCTCGGGCACGAAGCCGCAGCCCAGGCAGCGCAGCTGCGCCTCGACCTTGGCCTGCACGGTGGCCACCGTGAACACTTCCTGCCCGGGCAGCAGGTTGTGCGTCAGCGGCGCGAGGCGCTGCGCGCTGTCGGCGACCGCCACGGCACGGTGGTGCAGCAGCTCGGCGTCGGGGATCGGCCCCTCGTAGCGCGCCAGCGGATGGTGCGGCGCGACGGCGAACACGAACTCGACCGTGCCCAGCGGCCTCGTCTCGATGCCCGGCGTCGGCGGCGTCTCGGCCTTGATGCCGATCGCCAGGTCGGCCTGCCCCGAGGTCAGCGCCTCCCAGGTGCCGTTGAGCACCTCGGTGCGCAGGCGCAGCCGTGTGCCGGGGCCGGCCGGCGCCGCGTCGCCCTTCGCGCCGCGCGGCGTCTTCGGGCGCAGCGCGTAGAACGCCTCGCACAGCTCGAACAGCGTCAGCCGGGAGATCACGCCGTCGGCGGCGACGGTGAGCTGCGTCTCCCAGCCGGTGGCCACGCGGCGCACGCGGTTGGCCACCGCGTCGAGCTGCGCGAGCAGGCGCCTGCCCTCGGCGAGCAGTTCCTCGCCGGCAGCGGTGAGCTGCGCCTGGCCCGAGCGGCGGTCGAACAGCAGCACGTCGAGCGCGTCCTCGAGCTGGCGCACGCTGTAGGTCAGCGCCGAGGGCACCTTGCCGAGCTCGCGCGCCGCCGCGGCGAAGCTGCCGGTGCGCGCGATCGTGTCCATCATCGCCAGGGCGTCGGGGGTCAGGGCGCTGCGTGCGGGCATGCTTTCATCTTATTTGAACGGCCGCTTCAAGGCCGGGCGGCTGGCAGCGGCGGCGCGCGTTCGTACATTGGAGGCATGTACAGGAGCACCCGATGATCACGATCCGCAAGGCCGACGAGCGCGGTTACGCCGACCACGGCTGGCTGCGTTCGTACCACAGCTTCTCGTTCGCCGACTACCACGACCCGGCCCACATGGGCTTCGGCAACCTGCGCGTCATCAACGAGGACCGCATCGCGCCGGGCACTGGCTTCGGCACGCACGGGCACCGCGACATGGAGATCGTCAGCTACGTCCTCGAAGGCGCGCTGGCGCACCAGGACAGCATGGGCCACGGCGCGACGATCACGCCCGGCGAGGTGCAGCGCATGAGCGCCGGCACCGGCGTGCGCCACAGCGAATTCAACCACGCGGCCGACCGCGAGACGCACTTCCTGCAGATCTGGATCCTGCCCAGCCGCGGCGGCATCGCGCCGGGCTATGAGCAGAAGCGTTTCGACGACGCCGACAAGCGCGGGCGGCTGCGCCTGGTCGCGGCGCCCGACGGGCGCGACGGCGCGGTGACGATCCATGCCGACGCAGCGATCCACGCCGGCCTGTTCGACGGCAACGAGGCCGCGACGCTGGCGCTCGCGCCGGGGCGGCTGGGCTACGTGCACGTCGCGCGCGGCGAGGTCGAGGTCAACGGCCTGCGGCTGGGCGCCGGCGACGCGGCGCTGCTGCGCGACGAGGCGCAGGTCGCGCTGGCGCGCGGTCGAGGCGCCGAGGTGCTGGTGTTCGACCTGGCGAAGTAGGCCAGCGCCGCAGCGCCTTCGGCACCTCCCGCTCGGGCCGCGCAGGCGGGCCGTCGGTGCGCCCGGGGCGCCGCCAGCGCGCCGGCGTCGCCGGATGCGCGGCGGGCGCGATCGCGCCCAAGAGCCTCCTTCCTCTCGTCCCTCCCACTGTCTTCATCAATCGACCAGGAGTCCACCATGAGCAAGATCGTCATCGTCTACCACAGCGGCTACGGCCACACGAAGAAGGTCGCCGAAGCGGTGGCCGAAGGCAGCGGCGGCAAGCTGCTGGCCATCGACGCCGAGGGCAACCTGCCCGAAGGCGGCTGGGAGCAACTGGCGGGCGCCGACACCATCGTGTTCGGCTCGCCGACGTACATGGGCAGCGTCAGCTGGCAGTTCAAGAAGTTCGTCGACGCGTCGAGCAAGCCCTGGTACCACAAGGCCTGGCGCGACAAGCTCGCCGCCGGCTTCACCAACTCGGCGGCGATCAACGGCGACAAGGCCTCGACGATCAACTACCTGTTCACGCTGTCGCAGCAGCACGGCATGCTGTGGGTCGGCACCGGCATGCACGCGGCCAACGCCAAGCACCACACGCGCGACGACCTGAACCACCTCGGCGGCTACGCCGGGCTGATCACCGCGACGCCGTCGGACGCCTCGGTCGACGAGATGGTCACCGGCGACCTGGCCACCGCACGCGCTTTCGGCGAGCGCATCGCCGAGATCACCGTGCGCGTCGCACCGGCGTTGCGCTGACGCGCGGCGACGGCGACCCCGGCGCGGCTACAGTCGCCGCCATGGACAAGCTGCTCGCGCTGCCGGCGCTGCTGCCGTGGGTCGACTGGCTCGCGCTGTCGGTGTTCTTCGTCGCGTGGGTCGCGTACGCGACCTTCGCGCGGCGGCGCGCCAACCGCGGCGCGTCGCTGCTGGGCACGACCAACCGCATCCGCGAGCGCTGGATGCTGCAGGCCACCTGGCGCGACAACCGCGTGCTCGACGGTGTCGTCGTGCAGAACCTGTCGACGAGCCCGAGCTTCTTCGCGTCGACGACGATCCTGATCATCGGCGGCCTGCTCGCGGTGCTGTCGGCGGGCGACCGCGCGAGCACGCTGGTGCAGGAGATCCCGTTCGCGCAGCGCACGTCAGTGCTGGTGTTCGACCTGAAGATCGTGCTGCTGACGGGCGTGTTCATCTACGCCTTCTTCCGCTTCACCTGGAGCCTGCGCCAGTACGGCTTCGGTGCGCTGCTGGTCGCGGCGCTGCCCGACGCGTCGCGCATCGACGCCGAGGGCGTGTCGCGCGAGCGCTTCGCCGAGCGCGCGGGGCGCGTGATGGGGCTCGCCGCCGAGACCTTCAACGACGGGCTGCGCGCCTACTACATGGCGTTCGCGGTGGTGGCGTGGTTCTTCTCGCCGGTGGTGTTCATGGTTGCCACCGCGGCGGTCGTCGCGGTGCTGTACCGGCGCGAGTTCGGCTCCGACGTGCTCGCGCTGCTGCGCGAGTAGCCGCGCGCGGCGCGCTCAGCGCAGGCCGAGGAAGTCGAGCACCGGCCGCACGGTGCGCGCCGGATCCTCCTCGTGCGGCACGTGGCCGAGCCCGTCGAAGACGACCAGCGTGCTGTGGCCGATCTGCTCGTCGAAGCGGCGGCCCACCGCTGGCGGGATCAGCCGGTCGCGCGCGCCCCACAGGATCAGCGTCGGCTGCACGATCGTCGCGATGCGCTCGGCGTCCTCGCCGCCTTGCATCTGCCGCAGCCGCTGCACCAGCGCGCGGCGGTTGCCTTCGCGCAGCGTCAGCTCGAAGTAGCGGTCGACCAGCTCGGGCGTGATGCGCGCCGGGTCGCCGTAGACGCTGGCGACGCTGGCCGCGACCATCGACCGCGGCAGCAGGTGCTCGAGCAGCCGGTTGGCCAGCGGCACGCGCGCGATGATCCAGCCCACCGGCACGCTCTGCGGCTCGAACGCCGGCCCCGACGCGTCGACCAGGATCAGCCGCTCGACGCGCCCGGGCGCCAGCGTCGCGACGCGCCAGGCCACCTCGCCGCCGAGCGAGTTGCCGCCGATCACGAAGCGCTCGACCTGCAGCCGGTCGAGCAGTGTCAGCGTGAAGCGCGCCAGCGTGTCGCCGCGGTAGTCGCCGGCGACGCTCGGCCCGGTCAGGCCGAAACCCGGCAGGTCGAAGCGGATCACGCGGCGCTGGCCGCGCAGCGCCGCGGTCCAGCCGTCCCAGGTGTGCAGGCTCGCCGACGTGCCGTGCACCAGCACCAGCGGCAGCGGGTCGCCGCGCGGGCCTTCGTCGCGAAGGTGCACCAGCTGACCGTCGAGCTCGATGAACTGCGACGGCGGCGGCGCCCAGCGCGCGACCAGCGTCTGCACCGGCCGGTCGGGGGCGCGCGACAGCGTCAGCGCGATGGCGCTGGCGACGAGCAGCAGGCCGAACAGCTTGAGCGCGAGGGCTTTCACCGCGTGCAGTATCGCCGCGCGCCCGGAGTCGCCCGATGGATCGCGCGCCCCCCAAGGGGCGCGCGAAGCGCGCAGGCGGTGGTGGTCTACATGCGGCAGCCGCGCCCCGGGTCGGCGAGCGCCTTGACGGCCACGCCGGTGACCACGT
>NZ_DAOKZA010000028.1:0-51947 GCF_035325925.1 Azohydromonas sp.
CCTCGTCGCCCAGGCGCGCGAAGTCGGCCGACAGGATGCTCGGGGCGATGCGGTACATCGTCGTCGCGTCGCGCTCAGGCCGCGCCGTAGCGCTCGCCCTCGGGCCTCGCCGCCGCGTAGCCGCGCACCGTGTAGCGCATCGAGCGGCCGTCGACCTCCTGGCGCTCGAGCGCGAAGCCGGGCTCGCTCTTCGGGCGGTTGACGATGAAGCTCATCGCGATGCTCTCGACGCCGCGCGTGCTGTCGAAGGCCATCAGCCGGATGTAGTGGTTCGGGAAGGTCTTGCGGCAGCCCGCCAGTTCCATCATCACGCCGGCGGCGTCCTTCAGGTCGAACATCGGCATGCCGAACATCTCCCAGTAGGTGTTGCGCGGGTGCGGGTCGTCGGTGTACTCGACGCTCCAGGCGTAGCCCCTGCCGAGCCCGTACTCGATCTGCAGGCGGATCTCGTCGTCGCTCAGGTCGGGCAGGAAGCTGAACTGGCCCTGGGTGATGCGGCCGGTGGGGTTGGTCATCATGGCGAAGTGCTCCGCGGTGTTCGGCAGTTGATCCAAGGACACGCACGGATCCGGCTTCGCCGGTCCGTCGCGTGAGCCCCCTCGGGGGGCAGCGAAGGCACGCGTCAGTGCCCGAGCGTGGGGGTCGTCTGATAGTCGCTGGTGTCGGTCGACGCGTAGTTGAAGCTCACGTCCTTCCAGGTGTCGAGCGCCTGCTTCAGCGGCGTGCAGAACTGCGCGGCCTTGTGCAGGATCTCGGGGCCCTCGTGGCGGATGTCGCGACCCTCGTTGCGCGCCTTGACCATCGCCTCGAGCGCGACGCGGTTGGCCACGGCGCCGGCCTGGATGCCGGCCGGGTGGCCGATCGTGCCGCCGCCGAACTGCAGGATCACGTCGTCGCCGAACAGGTCGATCAGCTGGTGCATCTGCCCCGCGTGGATGCCGCCCGAGGCCACCGGCATGACCTTCTTCAGGTCGCACCAGTCCTGGTCGAAGAACAGGCCGCGCGGCAGGTCCGCCTTGGTGCGGCCGTCGCGGCACACGTTGTAGTACCCCTGCACCGTCAGCGGGTCGCCCTCGAGCTTGCCCACCGCGGTGCCGGTGTGCAGGTGGTCGACGCCGGCCAGGCGCAGCCACTTGGCGATCACGCGGAAGCTCACGCCGTGGTTCTTCTGCCGCGTGTAGGTGCCGTGGCCGGCGCGGTGCATGTGCAGGATCATGTCGTTGCGGCGGCACCAGTTCGACAGGCTCTGGATGCACGGCCAGCCGACGATCAGGTCGACCATGATCACCACCGACCCGAGCTGCTTGGCGAACTCGGCGCGTTCGTAGATCGCCTCCATCGTGCCGGCGGTGACGTTCAGGTAGCTGCCCTTGACCTCGCCGGTGGCGGCGCTGGCCTTGGCCACGCCGTCCATCACGTAGAGGAAGCGGTCGCGCCAGTGCATGAACGGCTGCGAGTTGATGTTCTCGTCGTCCTTCATGAAGTCCAGCCCGCCCTTGAGGCCCTCGTAGATCACGCGGCCGTAGTTGCGCCCCGACAGCCCCAGCTTGGGCTTGGTCGTGGCGCCGAGCAGCGGGCGGCCGAACTTGTCGAGACGCTCGCGCTCGACGACCAGGCCGGTCGGCGGGCCGGCGAAGGTCTTCACGTAGGCCACCGGGATGCGGATGTCCTCGAGGCGCGCGGCCTTCAGCGGCTTGAAGCTGAAGACGTTGCCGATCAGGCTCGCCGTCATGTTGGCGATCGAGCCCTCCTCGAACAGGATGAGGTCGTAGGCGACCCAGGCGAAGTACTCTCCGGCGCGACCCGGCACCGGCTCGACCTGGTAGCACTTGGCGCGGTAGTTCTCGCAGGCGGTGAGGCGGTCGGTCCAGACGACGGTCCAGGTGGCCGTCGACGACTCGCCGGCCACCGCCGCGCCGGCCTCGACCGGGTCGACGCCTTCCTGCGGCGTGATGCGGAACAGGCAGATCGTGTCGGTGTCCTTGGGCTGGTAGTCGGGCTGCCAGTAGCCCATCTGCCGGTACTTCAGCACGCCCGCGCTGTAGCGCTGCTTTGCGTCGGTGATCTGGGTGGCTTCGGTCATGTGACCCACGGCGGTCTCCTTGCTGCGCGTTGGCCATCGCGTCGACGGCATGAACTCACTGTAGGGACCGGCGCGACTAAGGGGAACTCAGATTGAATGAGGCCAGCAATAAGCGGATACTGAGTGCATGAGCCACCACGCATGAAGACGCCCGACAACCGCATCCGCAACGTCACGCTGCGCCAGTTGCAGATCTTCTCGGTGGCGGCGCAGCACCTGAACTTCGCGCGCGCGTCCGAGGCGCTGCACCTGACGCAGCCGGCGGTGTGGATGCAGGTCAAGCAGCTCGAGGACCTGGTCGGGCTGCCGCTGTTCGAGAAGATCGGCCGCAAGCTGTACCTGACCGCCGCCGGCGACGAGATGCGCCAGACCGCGGCCTCCGTGCTGGCCGAGATCCGCCGCGCCGAGGAGCGCATCGCGCTGCTCGCCGGTGGCAAGGGCGGCACGATCGCGCTGGCGGTGGTCAGCACCGGCAAGTACTTCGTGCCGCGGCTGCTGGCGCTGTTCCGCCGCGCGCAGCCCGAAGTGCAGGTCAACCTGACGGTGGCCAACCGCGACCAGCTGGTGCAGATGCTGGCGCGCAACGAGGTCGACATGTGCGTGATGGGCCGCCCGCCGGCCGAGCTCGACACGGTGGCCGAGGCCTTCGCGCCGCACCCGCACGTGGTCATCGCATCGCCCGAGCACCCGCTGGCGCGCGAGCGCGGCATCGGCGCGCAGCAGCTGGCTGCCGAGACGCTGCTGCTGCGCGAGCCCGGCTCGGGCTCGCGCGCGGTGATGGAGGGCTACTTCGCCGCGCACCACGTCGAGCCGCGCCACACGGTGATGCTCGGCAGCAGCGAGACGATCAAGCAGGCGGTGATGGCCAACATGGGGCTCGCGTTCATCAGCCTGCACACGCTGGCGCTCGAGCTGCGCACCGGCGACCTGGTGATCCTCGACGTGCCGGGCACGCCGCTGATGCGCGAGTGGCACGTCGTTCGGCTGGCGAGCAAGAAGCTGTCGCCGTCGGCCGACGCGCTGCGCGCGTTCATCGTCGAACACGCCGGGCCATGGCTGGACGCCACGTTCGCGGACCACCTCGCGCCACGGCCGATCGCCTGACTCGGGCGCGTTCGACCGGTCGATCGTTCGGCGAATCGGGTCGACGGCGCAAGGGCGCGCGATGCCTGCGGGTCGCCGTGCCGTACGCTCATGGTCGTGGACCCGGTCCCGTGCCCGCGGTTCGCGCGCCGCCTGCGGCGAGGGCAGAAGTTGGTGGCGTGCAGAAGCGTGCGCGGGCTCGCCTTCGCCGTGCTCGTCGGTGTCGCAAAGCGGCGTGCGCCCCGGCGCACGCAGTCTGGGTACGCCGACCGCCGCGGTCGTCAGGTCAGGATGTCGGCCCAGATGTTCTTCGCCCAGGCCTGCGCGTAGACGCCCTCGAGCTCGTTGCGCGCGTCCGAGACGCCGCCCGAGCCGCCGATCGTGCGGAAGGTCTTCTCGGTGGTCACGTACTCGTGCACGCTGGCCACGTGGATCACGTGCGTCTCGTCGACGAAGCTCATGCACACGTTGGTGATCATCGGGTGCGGGTTGACCTCCCAGCCGTTGAGCTCGGCGACGATCGCCGCGGCGGTCACCTTGGCGTGCGAGTTGGCCATGTGGCCCGACTTGGGCATGCCGGGCGCGACCTGGATCGCGTCGCCGATGACGTGGATGTCCTTGGCCGCGGTCGACTCGAAGTTCAGGAAGTGCGTGTGGCACCAGCGGTTGTTGGCGTTGGCCAGGCCGGTGTCGACGGCGAGCCTGCCGGCGCGCATCACCGGCATCACGTTGAGCACGTCGGCCTTGACGTCGTCCTGCACCTCGAACTTGACGGTGCGCGTCGCGCCGTCGACGGCCACCGCCTTGTGCAGCGGGCGGTACTCCACCATCGGTCCGTAGATGTCGCGCCACGCGGCCTTGAACAGCGGCCCCTTCGACGTGACGTCGTTGTTGGCGTCGAGGACCAGCACCTTCGAGCGTGGCTTGCTGCGCTTGAAGTACGCGGCGATCACGCTGGCGCGCTCGTACGGGCCGGGCGGGCAGCGGTACGGCGCCTCGGGGATGACCAGCGCGTAGGTGCCGCCGTCGCGCATCGCGGCCAGCTGCTGGCGCAGCGCGGCCGTCTCGGGGCCGGCCTTCCACGCGTGCAGCACCTGCCCCGACGCGTTGGCCGCCTGCAGGCCCTCGATGCGGTCCCACATGAAGTCGATGCCCGGCGACAGCACCAGCTTGTCGTAGCGCACCGTCGCCCCACCGGCCAGCCGCGCCTCCTTCTTCGCCGGGTCGATCGCGGTGACCGTGTCGTGCACCAGCCGCACGCCGTGGTTCTTCACCAGCCCGGTGTAGGGGTTCGTGATGTCGCCCATCGTGCGCATGCCGCCGAGCACGAGGTTGCTGATCGGGCACGACACGAACTCCCGGTTCGGCTCGACGAGCATCACGTCGATGCGGTAGTCCGACAGCTTGCGCACGTACTTGGCCGCGGTCGCGCCGCCGTAGCCGCCGCCGACGACCAGCACGCGCGCGCGGTTCGCGCTGCCGCCGCCGGTGGCGCAGCCCGCGAGCGTGGCGGCCGCGCCGAGGGCGGCCAGCGACCCCAGACCCCGGACGAGTTGCCTGCGTTTCATCGCGCCGCCTCCTTCACCTCGGAGAAGTAGCGCGCCACCGCCTCGAGCTGCTCGGGCGAGTAGCCCCGCGTGATCTGGTGCATGATCGTCGCGTAGCGCTGCCCGCTGCGAAAGGCCGTCAGCTGCCTCAGCAGGTCGTCGTAGTCGCGCCCCGCCAGGCGGATCATCGCCTCGCCTTCGACGGCGCGGCCGTCGGTGCCGTGGCAGTGCGCGCAGGTCGCGGCCAGCGCGCGCGTGCGCAGCCGCTGCTCGTCGGGGGTGGCCGCCAGCGCGGCGCTGGCCGTGGCGGCCAGCAGCAGCAGCGCCGCCGTGGCGCGCGCCATGCGCGGCGGGGTCGCTCGGGTGTCCGTCATGCGTTCTCCTCGGGTCGGGGCGTCGCGGGTCCGGAGGTGCGACGGCCGGCGGCGTGGCCCCGGCGCGGATACCCTACATGAGCAAATGCGCATACACGTAATGATTTACCCGCACCGCGACACAGTTGTCCGATCAACCCGTTCGGCTGTCAGTCGCGGGTCAGCGCCGGCGGGGCGGCGCGACGCGGCGCGAGCATGCCGGTGGCCAGCGCGGTGCCCAGCAGGATCGCCGCACCGCCGGCACCCATCTGCGCGGTGACCGGCTCGTCGAGCGCGAGCCAGCCCCAGAACACGCCGAACAGCGGGATCAGGTAGGTCACCGCCATCGCCTGCGCCGCGCCGGCCGAGGCGATGAGGCGGAAGTACAGCACGTAGGCCACGCCGGTGCACAGCAGCCCCAGCAGCAGTGCCGCGCCCCAGGCCGGCGGCGACGGCGTCGTCGCCGGCCAGGCCAGCGCGGCGAGCGGCGCCAGCAGCACGACACTGGCCAACTGGCTGCCGGCAGCCACGGCGAGCGGCGTGACGTCGGCCAGCCGCCGGCGCGTGTAGTGGGCGGCGAAGCCGTACATCGCGGTGGCCACGAGGCAGGCGGCGATCGCGCCGGCGCTGCTGACCGCGCCGCCCTGCCAGCTGGCCTTGCCCCAGCCCAGCGCGAGCACGCCGGCGAGGCCGACCGCGAGCCCCGTGGCGCGCGCGCTGCCGAGCCGCTCACCGAGCCATGCGCGCGCGATCAGCGCGCCCCACAGCGGCACCGTGGCGTTGAAGATCGACGACAGCCCGGCGGTGATCGACAGCGCCGCGTAGGCGAAGGCGACGAACGGCAGCGCCGAGTTCAGCGCGCCGACCAGCACGACCGATCGCCAGCGCCCGCGCAGTGCGTCCAGGCCGCCTCGCCACGCGAGCAGTGGCACGAGCAGCAGCGCGGCCACGCCGGTGCGCAGCGCGACCAGCGCGAGCGGGCCGAACTCGCCTGCGGCCACGCGCATGAACAGGAACGATCCGCCCCACAGCGCGGCGAGCAGCAGCAGCTCGGCGTGCTCGCGCGGCTTCACGCGGTGCCCGGCGCCTCGCGCTCGAGCAGCGCGCGCTTGCGCTCGAGCCCGCCGGCGTAGCCGGTGAGCGCGCCGTCGTGCCCGACCACCCGGTGGCACGGCACGACGATGGACACCGGATTGCGCGCCACCGCGGCGGCCACCGCGCGCACCGCCGTCGGACGGCCGACGTGCCGCGCCAGTTCGCCGTAGCTCAGCCGCTGGCCGTACGGGATCGCCGCGAGCGTCTGCCACACCGCGCGCTGCAGCAGCGTGCCGGCCAGGTCCAGCGGCAGGTCGAACGCGAAGCCGGCCGTGCCCTGCGCGAAGTACGCGTCGAGCTGTGCCCGCAGCGCCTGCAGCCAGCGCTGCCGCGGATCGTCGGGCACGTCGAGTGCGCCGGGGTGGTGCGCCTGGCCGTCGAACCACAGCCCGGCGATGCCTTGCGCCGTGGCCGCGGCGGTCATCGTGCCGAGCGGGGTCGGCAGGCGGGCTTGCGCGGCGAGGCGGGCATGCGGCAGGCGGTTCATGGTCGGGTCTCCGGGTGCGGGGCGGGTTCGATGCGCTGCCACAGCGCCATCGCGGCGTAGGCACGCCAGGGGCGCCAGGCCGCGGCGCGTTTGCGCACCAGGGCGACGTCGGACTCGCCGAGCGCCTGGCGCACGCCCAGGTCGCGCGCCGGGAACGCGTCGGGCCAGGCCAGCGCGCGCATCGCGATCAGCTGTGCCGTCCAGTCGCCGATCCCGGGCAGCGCCTGCAGCGCCGCCAGCGTCGGCGCCAGCGCGGCGCCGCGGTGCAGCGCGATGCGCCCCTCGACCACGGCCTGCGCCAGCGCGTGCAGCGCCTGCGCGCGCCGGCGCACCAGACCGACGGCGGCCAGCGCCGCGGCGCCGGCGCCGGCCAGCGTCGCGGCGTCGGGGAAGGCCTGGCGCAGGTCGTCGCGTGGCGCGTCGACCGGTGCGCCGAAGCGCTCGACCAGCCGCGCGGTCAGCGTGCGCGCCGCGGCGACGCTGACCTGCTGGCCCAGCACCGCGCGCGCCGCGGCCTCGAAGCCGTCGAAGCCACCGACGACGCGCAGTCCGGCGGGCGCGCCCAGCGGCGCCAGCACCGCGCCGACGGCCACCGGGTCGGCGTGGAGGTCCAGCCCCTGGCGAACGCGCTCGACGACGGCGCCGAGCGCCGGTGCCAGCGTGTCGGCCAGCCGCAGCTCCACTTCCGCGCGGTCGGCGGGCCAGGCGACGCGCACCCAGCCGGCGACGCGGCGCGCGCGGTGCTCGACGGCGACGACGCGCCACAGCGCGCGCGCCCGGACGTCGACCGCTTCCAGCCCGGGCACGGCGCGCGCGCGCAGGAACGCGAGCACGCCGTCGACGTCGTACGGCGGGCGGTAGCCCAGGCGCACGACGAGCGTGTCGCCGCGCGCCGGCGACGCGCTGGCGCGCCGCAGCGCCAGCGGCTGCATGCGGTAGCGCTGCGCGAAGGCCGCGTGGAAGCGGCGCAGGCTGGCGTAGCCGCTGGCCAGCGCGACCTCGGTGACCGGTAGCGCCGTGTCGGTGAGCAGCTGCTTGGCCAGCAGCAGCCGCTGCGTGTCGAGGAAGGCTTGCGGCGACACGCCGTGCGCCTGCTGAAAGATGCGCCGCAGGTGCCGCTCGGTGATGCCCAGCCGCGAGGCGACGTCGCCCAGGTACGGCGCCTCGCCGGCGCGCGCCGCGTGTTCGAGCAGGCGCGCCGCCTGCTGCCCCAGCGCCTGCGGCGAGTCGACGAGCGACAGCCCCGGTGCCAGTTCGGGACGGCAGCGCAGGCAGGGGCGGAAGCCCGCCTGCTCGGCCTGCGCGGCGAGCGCGAAGAAGCGGCAGTTGCGCCGGTGCGGCGTGCGCACGCGGCACACGGGGCGGCAGTAGATGCCGGTGGACGTGACGCCGACGAACAGCTGGCCGTCGAAGCGCGCGTCGCGCGCCTTCAGCGCAAGGTAGGCGGCATCGGCGTCGAGGACCATGCGTCGATGATAGGCGTCGGCCGCGCCGGCGCTCGCCGTTTTCGGACCCGTGCCCGCGCCGCCGCGGCGGCGGCGCGAGGCCGCTGCCTACAATGCCGCCGACCCGCGAACAACCGTCGCGGCAGCAGGAGCCTTGCACCGTGCGCGTCAGCCCATCGGCCTTCAAGGCCTACGACATCCGCGGCATCGTCGGACAGACGATCGACGAGCGCTTTGCCGAGCACCTCGGCCGCGCCTTCGGCACCGAGGCCGTCGCCGCAGGCGAACGCGCCGTGGTCGTCGGTCGCGACGGACGCGTCTCGGGGCCCGGGCTGGTGGCCGCGCTCGCACGGGGGCTGGCGGCCGCCGGCGCCGACGTCGTCGACCTCGGCGCGGTGACCACGCCGATGGTCTACTACGTCGCGGCCACGCGTGGCGAGCACGGCTGCCGTTCGGGCATCCAGGTCACCGGCAGTCACAACCCGAAGGACTACAACGGCTTCAAGATGGTGCTCGCCGGGCGGGCGATCCACGGCGACGAGATCCAGCGCCTGCGCCGGCGCATCGAGGCCGAGGACTACGCCAGCGGTGGCGGGCGCATCGGCACGATGGACATCGTGCCCGAGTATCGCCACCGCATCGCGACCGACTGCAGGCTCGCGCGGCCGATGAAGATCGTCGTCGACTCGGGCAACGGCATCCCCGGCGCCAGCGCGCCCGACGTGCTGCGCGCGCTCGGCTGCGACGTGATCGACCTGTACAGCGCCGTCGACGGCGACTTCCCGAACCACCACCCGGACCCCAGCAAGCCCGAGAACCTGGCCGACCTGATCAAGGTCGTGCACGCGACCGGCGCCGAACTCGGGTTGGCGTTCGACGGCGACGGCGACCGCCTCGGCGTCGTCACGAAGGACGGCCACAACATCTTCCCCGACCGCCAGCTGATGCTGTTCGCGCGCGACATCCTGCAGCGCCACCCGGGTGCGCCGATCATCTTCGACGTCAAGTGCAGCCAGCGGCTGCCGGTGGCGATCCGCGAGGCGGGCGGGCGGCCGCTGATGTGGAAGACCGGCCACTCGCTGATCAAGGCCAAGCTCAAGGAGACCGGCGCGCCGATCGCCGGCGAGATGAGCGGACACATCTTCTTCGGCGAACGCTGGTACGGCTTCGACGACGCCACCTACACCGCGGCGCGGCTGCTCGAGATCCTCAGCCGCCACGACGACCCGAGCGCGGTGCTCGACGCGCTGCCCACCAGCTTCAGCACGCCCGAACTCAACGTCGCCTGCGCCGAGGGCGAGCCGCACGAGGTGGTGGCCAGGCTGCAGGCGCGGGCCGAGTTCCCGGGCGCCGAGATCACGACCATCGACGGTCTGCGCGCCGACTACGCCGACGGCTTCGGGCTGATCCGTGCGTCGAACACGACCCCGGTGCTGGTGATGCGCTTCGAGGGCCACACCAACGAGGCGCTGCACCGCATCGAAGCCGACTTCATGGCCGCGCTGCTCGCCGTCAAGCCGGACGCGAAGATCCAGGCCGCGCAGCACTGAAGTGAACCTCCCCCGACGCGCTTCGCGCGCCCCCTCCCGAGGAGGGGGCACCGCCAGCGGACCGGCAAAGCCGGATCCGCGGCGATCGCTCGATGGCGCCGGGTGCGTGCGTCGCGGGTCGCGCGATGCGCGGTGGATCAACTGAAATGGGCCACCCTTGCGGCGCTCTCGGCGCTCGCCCTCGACGCGGCTCCGCCGGCGGGCCGCTGCGGCCGGGTGCGCGGCGGTCGCGCGATGGCGCGCGGTGCAGCGACCGTCGGTGGCGTGTGGGTGCGGGTGGCCACCGTGCAGGCGGCCCGCGAGTCGTCGGCGTCGCCTGCTTCGCGCGGGCCTGAGTGCGGCGACGATGCGCGAGGCGCTGGCGCGTGCCCTTTACAGCGTCGCGTTGACGCTGCTGACGCCGGCGTACCTGCTGCGCCTGCTGTGGCGCAGCCGCCGCGAGCCGGCGTACCGCCGTCGTCTGCGCGAACGCCTGGGCTGGTACGGCGCGCCGCCGGCGTCGGCGCTGACGCTGTGGCTGCACGCGGTGTCGCTGGGCGAGACGCGCGCCGCGGCGCCGCTGGTCGACGCGCTGCGTGCGCACCGCCCCGGGCTGCGCCTGCTGCTGACCTGCAGCACCGCCACCGGCTGGGCGGCCGGGCGTGCGCTGCTGCGCGTCGGCGACCTGCACACCTGGCTGCCGTTCGACACGCCCGGTGCGGTGCGGCGTTTCCTGCGCCACCACCGGCCGGCGGTGGGCGTGCTGATGGAGACCGAGATCTGGCCCAACCTGCTGCACGCGGCGCAACTGCAGCGTGTGCCGATGGTGCTGGCCAACGCGCGCCTGTCGGCGAAGAGCCTGCAGCAAGGCGTGCGCTTTGCCGCGCTGCTGCGACCGGCGATGAGGCGGCTCGCGGTGACGCTGGCGCAGACGCACGCCGATGCGGTGCGGCTGCGCGCCGCGGGTGCCGAGCCGGTGCTGGTGGCCGGCAACCTGAAGTTCGACGTCACGCCGCCGCCGCAGCTGGTCGAGCGCGGCCAGCGCTGGCGCCGTGCGGCGGGCCGTGCGGTGGTGCTGGCGGCGAGCACGCGCGAAGGCGAGGAGGCGCCGCTGCTGGCCGCATGGGCGCGGGTGCCGGCGCCGCGGCCGCTGCTGCTGGTCGTGCCGCGGCACCCGCAGCGCTTCGACGAGGTGGCGCAACTCGTCGAGCGTGCCGGGCTGTCGCTGCAGCGGCGCAGCCGCTGGGGCGAGACGCCGCCGGCGGGTGCGGCGCGTGCCGACGTGTGGCTCGGTGACACGATGGGCGAGATGCCGCTGTACTACGGGGCGGCCGACGTCGCGCTGCTCGGCGGCAGCTTCGCGCCACTGGGCGGGCAGAACCTGATCGAAGCCGCCGCCTGCGGCTGCCCGGTGGTGATGGGCCCGCACACGTTCAATTTCGCCGAGGCGGCGCAGCTGAGCCTCGAGGCGCGCGCCGGCGTGCGCGTGGCCTCGCTCGACGAGGGCGTGACGCGCGCGGTCGCGCTCGCCGCCGACGCACGCCGCGCCGATTGGACCGAGCGCGCGCTGGCCTTCGCTGCGGCGCACCGCGGCGCGACCGAGCGCATGGCGCAGCGCATCGTCGCGTTGCTGCCGTGATGCGCGCCGATCGATCCGACCGACGACCGTCGCCCGCCGCCATGACCGACCCCGTTTCCACGCCGCGTCTGTTCGCCCTGGTGCCCTGCGCCGGCAGCGGCAGCCGCGCCGGCACCGAGGTGCCGAAGCAGTACCGCCCGCTGGCCGGCCGCGCGCTGGTCGCGCACACGCTGGCTGCGCTCGCCGCGGTGCCACGGCTGACCGCGACGCTGGTCGTGCTGGCGCGCGACGACGAGCGCTTCGACGCTGCCGTGCCGGACTTCGCCGGTGCCCGCGGCTGGGTCGCACGGGTCGGCGGCGCGACACGCGCGGCCAGCGTCGCCGCCGGGCTCGACGAACTGGCGCGCCGTGGTGCGGCCGACGACGACTGGGTGCTGGTGCACGACGCCGCGCGTTGCCTGCTGCGTCCGGCGTGGGTCGACGCGCTGATCGACGCCTGCCTCGACCACCCGGTGGGCGGGCTGCTGGCGCAGCCGGTGGCCGACACGCTGAAGCAGGCCGACGCGCAGGGTCGGGTGGCGGCCACCGTCGCGCGCGACGGCAAGTGGGCGGCGCAGACGCCGCAGATGTTCCGCCTGGGCGTGCTGCGGCGCGCACTGGCGCGAGCCGGCGACGCGGTGACCGACGACGCGGCTGCCGTCGAGACGCTGGGGCTGGCGCCGAAGCTGGTCGCGGCGCCGCTGGAGAATTTCAAGCTGACCTGGCCGCAGGACTTCGCGCTGGCCGAGCGGCTGCTCGGCGGCGTGCACGACGAGGAGACGGCGATGGCCGCGACGCTGCGCGTCGGCGAGGGCTGGGACACGCACGCGCTGGTCGCCGGCCGTCCGCTGGTGCTCGGCGGGGTGACGATCCCGCACACGCACGGGCTGGCAGGCCACTCCGACGCCGACGCGCTGGCGCACGCCGTCATCGACGCGTTGCTCGGCGCCGCGGCACTGGGCGACATCGGCCGCTACTTCCCCGACACCGATGCCGCGTTCGCCGGTGCCGACTCGCTGGCGCTGCTGGCCGAGGCGGTGCGGCGCGTGCGCGCCGAGGGCTGCACCATCGTCAACGTCGACGCGACGATCGTCGCGCAGGCGCCGAAGATGGCGCCGCACATCCCGGCGATGCGCGAACGGATCGCCGCCGCGATGGGCGTGGCGACCGACCGGGTCAACGTGAAGGCCAAGACCGCCGAGCGGATGGGGCCGGTGGGCGAGGGACGCGCGATCGAGGCGCGTGCGGTGTGCCTGCTGGTGCGCGGCTGAGGCGCTGCCGCCGGCTGCGAGCGCAAACGTCGGTCGCGTGCGCGCGCGAGTGCCGCAGGAAGGTCGGCGCGAGCGTTCGCGGCCGGGGTCAGCCGACGCGGATCTGCACCGCGCGCGGGCGCGACGGTTCGCGCTTGCGCAGCTCGACGCGCAGCACGCCGTTGCGGTAGGTCGCGCGCGCGCCGTCGCTGTCGACCGCGGCCGGCAGCGGCACGCTGCGGTGAAACGCGCCGTAGGCGCACTGCAGCACGCGCCAGCGGCCCTCGGTGGCCTCGCGCTCGAAACGCTTCTCGCCGCGCACGACCAGCGTGTCGCCGAACACCTGCAGGTCGAAGTCGTCCTTGTCCATGCCGGGCGCTTCGAGGCGCACGACGATGCGCCGGTCGTCCTCGAAGACGTCGCCGCCGATCATCGACCACGCGGCGCTGGGCAGGTAATGGGTGTCGTCGATCTCGTCGCGCGTCGGCAGGTTCGACTTCTCGCCGGGCCGAAAGCGCGTCAACGCGCCCGCGGCCGACTCGCGCAGGCGCTCCCAGCCTTCGGTCACCGTGTCCCACAGCGAGCCGAATCCGTGACGGATGTCGTCGATCTTCATCGTCGGGCTCCTTGCATGAGGGTGTGACGCACGCCGCCCGCGCCCGCGCAGGCGGGTGCGCGCGGCGCGGCCGGTCGCAGCCTCAGCCGATCTGCACCTGGATGCGACGCGGCTGCGCGTGCTCGGCCTTCGGGATGCGCACGCGCAGCACGCCGTGGTTCAGCTCGGCGCTGACCTTGGCCGGGTCGAGTTCCTTGCTCAGCGTGAACGCACGGCGGTAGCGCGCCAGCTGCACCTCGGCGTGGCTGGGCTCCATGCCCTGCGGCAGCGGCAGCACCAGCTCGGCGTCGATCGACAGCGTGTCGCCCTCGACGCGCAGGTTCAGCTTGTCCTTCGGCACGCCGGGCAGGTCGGCGTACAGCGTGATCCCGGTCGGGTCCTCGACGACGTCGACCGGCGGCAGCAGGGCCGGCTCGCGGCGCGCCTCGGGCGCCGGGGTCGATGCGGGGGTGACGGCGGTGTCGCTCATGGTCGCACTCCTCGGTTTCATTGCACTTCGATGCGCCGCGGCTGCGCCGACTCGCGGCGCTTGACGCTGACGTGCAGCACGCCGTCGCGGTAGTCGGCGGTCACGCCGTTCGCGTCGATGTCGTCGGGCAGACTGATCACGCGACGGAAGCGTCCGGTGAAGCGCTCGTTGACGTGCAGCGTGGTCTTCGCGTCGCCCTCGGGGGTGGTGGCGCGCCGCTCGCCGGCGATCGTCAGCACGCCGCGGTCGAGGTTGACCTCGACCTGGGCCGGGTCGATGCCGGGCGCGAAGGCGTAGATCTCGACCGCGGTGGGCGTGCTGCCGACGTTCAGTGCCGGGTAGCCGCCGCGGGCGAAGCCGCGGATCGCCGGGGTCAACTCGAACGCCTGCTGCATGTCGCGCGTCAGGCGGTCCATTTCCGCGAACAGATCGCGGGGGAACAGGCTTCGGTACATGATCGGGTCTCCTGGGTGGGCGTGAACGCGGACGCTTCGGCCGGGCCGGTGCGCGCCCGCATGGAAACGATGTAGGGTCTGCCCGAGGCGGCTTCAAGGGGGGGCGATGGCGCAGTCGCCGGGCGGGACTTGAAGGCGCGCGCGACGATCGCACATAACCGGCTCGAGGAGTGCTGCGTTGCAGTTCAAGGATTACTACCAGGTGCTCGGCGTCGCGCGCGACGCCACCGCGGACGACATCAAGAAGGCCTACCGCAGGCTGGCACGCCGGTTCCACCCCGACGTCAGCAAGGAGGCCGACGCCGCCGCGCGCATGAGCGAGGTCAACGAGGCCTACGCGGTGCTGTCCGATGCCGAGCGGCGCGCCGCCTACGACGCCCTCGGCCAGGGCCGCCGCGCCGGCGAGAGCTTCACGCCGCCGCCCGACTGGGACGCCGGCTTCGAGTTCTCGGGTCGCGGCTTCGAGGACGTGGACGCCGGCGACTTCAGCGATTTCTTCGCCGAGCTGTTCGGCCGCATGGGCCACGGCGCGCGCCGCGGTGGGCACGCCGGCCATGCGCCGTCGATGCGCGGCCAGGACCACCACGCGAAGATCGTGCTCGACCTCGACGACGCGTGGCGCGGCGCGACGCGCCAGGTGACGCTGAAGTCGCCGCGGGTCGACGCCGACGGTCGCGTGCGGTTGGCCGAGCGCCGGCTCGACGTGAAGATCCCGCCGGGCGTGCGCCCCGGACAGATGATCCGGCTGGCCGGGCAGGGTGGCGCGGGCCAGGGCGGTGCGCCGGCCGGCGACTTGTTCCTCGAGGTGCAGCTGCGCGCGCACCCGCGTTTTCACGTCGACGGCGCGAATCTGGTGGGCGAGCTGCCGGTGGCGCCGTGGGAGGCCGCGCTCGGCGCGGTGGTGCCGGTCGAACTGCCCGACGGTTCGACACTGCGCGTGCGCGTGCCCGCCGGCGCGCAGGGCGGGCGGGTGCTGACGGTGCGTGGCAAGGGGCTGCCGGGCAAGGTCGCGGGCGACCTCGACCTGACCCTGCGCGTCGTGTTGCCGAGCGCGCACGACCCGCGCGCGCGCAAGCTGTACGAGCAGATGGCCGCCGACCTTGGGGCCGAGTTCGACGCGCGCCGCGTGGCACGTGCCGACGCCGAGCGGGGAGAATGAAACGATGTCCGCCGACATGCTGATCGAGGCGATGCTCGACGATGCGGTGCTCTCGCTCGACGAGTTGTGCCGCGCCACCGCCGCGCCGCCGCAGTGGGTGCGCCAGCGCGTCGAGCAGGGGCTGCTCGCCCCCGCTGCCGTGCCGTGGCACTTCGACGCCGCGGCGCTGCGCCGCGCGCGGCTGCTGTGGCGGCTCGAGCGCGATTTCGACGCGGTGCCCGAGCTCGCGGCGCTGGTCGCCGACCTCGAGGACGAGATTGCGCGCCTGCGCGCTCGGCTGCGCCGCGCGGGGCTCGAATGACCCGGCGGCGCGCCGCTGCCACCGCGCGCACCTCACTGGCGCTGCTGCTGGCCGCGGTGCTGGGCGCTTGGCTGTGGCTAGGCGACGTCTCGCCGTTCGACGCCTGGGCACGCGGCGACGCCGGACAGCCGCGTGCGGTGAGCCCGCGCGGCGAACTCGGCGCCGACGAGCGCGCGACGATCGAGCTGTTCGAGCGCTCGCGCGACTCGGTGGTCTACATCGCGACGCGCCAGCAGGTGCGCGACTTCTGGACGCGCGACGTGTTCTCGGTGCCGCGCGGCAGCGGTAGCGGCTTCATCTGGGACGACGCCGGCCACGTGGTGACCAACTTCCACGTCGTCGAGGGCGCGAGCGCGGCGGTGGTCCGGCTGGCCGACGGGCGCGAGGTGCAGGCTTCGCTGGTGGGCGCGAGCCCGTCGCACGACCTCGCGGTGCTGAAGATCGGCGTGCCGATCGACCGCCCGCCGGCGCTGCCGCTGGGCAGCAGCCACGACCTGCGCGTCGGGCAGAAGGTGTTCGCGATCGGCAACCCCTTCGGCCTGGACTGGACGCTGACCACCGGCATCGTGTCGGCGCTCGACCGCTCGCTGCCCAGCGAGTCGGGCGTGACCATCGAGCACCTGATCCAGACCGACGCGGCGATCAACCCCGGCAACTCGGGTGGCCCGCTGCTCGACTCGGCCGGCAGGCTGATCGGCGTCAACACCGCGATCTACAGCCCGTCGGGGGCGTCGGCCGGCATCGGCTTCGCGGTGCCGGTGGATACCGTCAACCGCGTCGTGCCGCAGCTGATCCGCCACGGGCGCTACCTGCGCCCGGCGCTGGGCGTCGAACTCGACGAGGCGCTGAACCAGCGGCTGGTGCGCGCCACCGGCGTCGAGGGCGTGTTCGTGCTGCGTGTCGCACCCGGCTCGGGCGCCGAGCGCGCCGGGCTGCGCGGCCTCAGGCGCGGCGCCGACGGCCGATGGCAGCCCGGCGACGTGATCGTCGCTGTCGAGGGGCGCAGGGTCGGCAGCGTCGGGCAGCTGCTCGGGCGGCTCGACGACTTCAAGGTCGGCGAACGCGTGCGCCTGCAGCTTCAGCGCGACGGCCGCCCCACCGAGGCCACGGTCGTGCTGCAATCGGGCTCATGAACAACGACACCAAGGCCCAGTGGCACGTCGGTTACTGGCTGCTCGCGCTGCTGGCGCTGCTGAGCCTGCAGAACCTGTGGCAGGCGCAGACCGCGGTCGAGGCGGTGCCGTACAGCCAGTTCGAGCAGGCACTGGCCGAAGGGCGTGTCGCCGAGGTGGTGGTCGGCGAGACGACGATCACCGGCCGGCTGAAGACGCCCGACCCGGGCGGCAAGACGACCATCGTCGCCAACCGCGTCGAGCCCGACCTGGCCGAGCGGCTGTCGCAGTACGACGTGCCGTACACGCGCGTCGTGCAGAGCACCTTCGTGCGCGACCTGCTGAGCTGGGTCGTGCCGGCGCTGGTGTTCTTCGGGCTGTGGTTCTTCCTGATCCGCCGCTTCGCCGACCGTATGGGCGGCGGCATGGGCGGCTTCATGAGCATCGGCAAGAGCCGCGCCAAGGTCTACGTCGAGAAGGACACCGGCGTGACCTTCGCCGACGTCGCCGGCGTCGACGAGGCCAAGGCCGAGCTGCAGGAGATCGTCGCCTTCCTGAAGGACCCGCAGGGCTACGGCCGGCTGGGCGCGCGCATGCCCAAGGGCGTGCTGCTCGTGGGCCCGCCGGGCACCGGCAAGACGCTGATCGCCAAGGCGGTGGCCGGCGAGGCCGGGGTGCCGTTCTTCAGCATCTCGGGCAGCGAGTTCGTCGAGATGTTCGTCGGCGTCGGCGCGGCGCGCGTGCGCGACCTGTTCGAGCAGGCGCGGCAGAAGGCGCCGGCGATCATCTTCATCGACGAACTCGACGCGCTGGGCCGCGCGCGCGGCATCGCCGGCCCGATCGGCGGCCACGACGAGCGCGAGCAGACGCTGCAGCAGCTGCTGGTCGAGCTCGACGGCTTCGACAGCTCGGGCGGGCTGGTGCTGCTGGCGGCGACGAACCGCCCCGAGATCCTCGACCCGGCGCTGCTGCGCGCCGGGCGCTTCGACCGCCAGGTGCTCGTCGACCGGCCCGACAAGATCGGTCGCGTCGCGATCCTGCAGGTGCACGTGAAGAAGATCCGCCTGGCCGCCGGCGTCGACCTCGAGCAGGTCGCCGCGCTGACCACCGGCTTCTCGGGCGCCGACCTGGCGAACCTGTGCAACGAGGCGGCGCTCGCGGCCACGCGGCGTGGTGCCGCCGAGGTCACGCTGGCCGACTTCACGACCGCCGTCGAGCGCATCGTCGCCGGGCTCGAGAAGAGGAACCGCGTGCTCAACCCGCGCGAGCGGGAGGTCGTGGCGTATCACGAGATGGGGCACGCGCTGGTGGCGCTGGCGCTGCCGGGCAGCGACCCGGTGCACAAGGTGTCGATCATTCCGCGCGGCATCGGCGCGCTCGGCTACACGATCCAGCGCCCCACCGAGGACCGCTTCCTGATGACGCGCGAGGAGCTCGAGCACAAGATCATGGTGCTGCTCGGCGGGCGCGCGGCCGAGAAGCTGGTGTTCGGCCACCTCAGCACCGGCGCCGCCGACGACCTGGCCAAGGTCACCGACATCGCGCGCGACATGGTCACGCGCTACGGCATGGTCGAGGAGTTGGGCTACGTCGCCTACGAGGCGCAGCGTCCGGCCTTCCTCGACGCGCCGGGGTACGTGCAGGGGGGCTGTCAGCCCAGCCCGGACACGCAGCAGCGCATCGACGAGGCGGTGCGCACCATCGTGATGGGCGCGTTCGAGCGCGCCAGCGGCATCCTGCAGCGCCACCGTGACTTGCTCGAGCGTTGCGCGCGCGAGCTGCTGGCGCGCGAGACGCTCGACGAGGCGGCGCTGCGCGCGCTCACCGCCGAGGTGCGCCCGCCGCCGGCTACGGCACCCGCCTGAGGCGCAGCCGCGCGACCAGCCCGCCGTCGACCGCGTTGCCGAGTTCGAGCGTGCCGCCCATGCGCTGCATCGACTTGTCGACGATCGCCAGCCCGAGCCCGGCGCCGGTGGCCGCGGTGCGCGCGGTGTCGCCACGGTAGAACGGCGTGGTCAGCTGCGACAGCCGCGCCGGTGGCACACCGGGGCCGTGGTCGCGCACGCTGACCACCACCCACGGCCCCTCGCGCGTGTAGCCCACCTCGACGCGCGCGATGCCGGTGTCGGCGTCGCGCGCGTAGCGGCGCGCGTTCTCGAACAGGTTGCCGAACACGCGGCCGAGTTCGGTCTCGTCGGCGAGCACCATCAGGTCGATCGCCAGCTTCGACTCGATGCGGATCTCGGCCGGCTCGCGCAGCGCGGCGATCTCTCGCTCGACCAGCGCGGCCAGCGCGACCGGCTCCAACCGGGTCTCGCCGGGGCGCGCGTAGTCCATGAACTTGTCGATGATCGCGTCGAGCTGGTCGATGTCGCTGGCCATGTTGCGCCGCGCCTCCTCGTCGTCGACGCTCATCTCGGCCTCCAGGCGCAGCCGCGCCAGCGGCGTGCGCAGGTCGTGGCTGATGCCGGCGAGCATCACCGCGCGGTCCTCCTCGATCTTGGCCAGTTCGCGCGCCATGCGGTTGAAACCCATGTTGACCTGGCGGATCTCGTGCGTCATGGTGTCCTCGTCCAGGCGCGAGTCGAACTCGCCCTCGCGGATGCGGCTGGCGGCGAACGACAGCTCCTGCAGCGGGCGGTTGATCAGCCGCGCGATCGCCACCGAGCCCAGCAGCGTCGCGCCCAGCGCGATGCCGACCCAGACGAACCAGGTGCCCGGCGTCAGCGTCTGGATGCGCGTGGGCTCGGCCTGCAGCCAGTACGGGTCGTTCTCGATCGTGAAGCCGACCCACAGCCCCGGCTGGCCGTTGACGCTGCGCGCGAGGATCGAATACTGGTCCAGCCGCGATCGCAGCTCGTTGCCGACGCGGCGCGTGAAGCGGTCGACGGCGAACGGCTCCCAGGTGTCGCCGGGCTCGCGCGGCAGCACCTTGATCGCCTCCTGGTCGCTCATCGTCTTGACCACCGCGACGCGATCGATCGGGTCGCTGTAGCGCAGCGCGGCGCGCGACAGGTTGACGAGGCTGGCGATCTCCTGCGCGGCCTGCACCGCGCGCGGCTCGAACTCGAGCGCGCGCAGCGTCTGCACCCACGCGAAGATGCCGCCGGCCAGCAGCAGCGCCAGCAGGATGAAGGTGCGCCAGAACAGGCTGAGCGCGATCGGGCCGCGCGTCATGAAGCAGCCGTCATCCGGCGCCGTCGGGGACGAACACGTAGCCCACGCCCCACACGGTCTGGATGTAGCGCGGCTGCGCCGGATCGGGCTCGATGAGCTTGCGCAGCCGGCTGACCTGCACGTCGAGGCTGCGGTCGAACGGCTCGAACTCGCGCCCGCGCGCCAGCTGCGCCAGCTTGTCGCGCGACAGCGGCTGGCGCGGGTGGCGCACCAGCGCCTTGAGCATCGAGAACTCGCCGGTGGTCAGCGGGATGGGGTCGCCGTCCTTCGTGAGCCGGCGCATCGACAGGTCGAACTCGAACGGACCGAAGGCGACCACCTGCGGCTCCTTCGACGGCGCGCCCGGTGCCTCGCTGGGCGGGCGGCGGCGCAGCACCGCGTGGATGCGCGCGAGCAACTCGCGCGGGTTGAACGGCTTGGGCAGGTAGTCGTCGGCGCCGACCTCGAGGCCGACGATGCGGTCGACGTCCTCGACCTTGGCGGTGAGCATGATGATCGGCGTGCGGTCGCTGGCCGCGCGCAGCCGGCGGCAGATGCTCAGCCCGTCCTCGCCGGGCAGCATCAGGTCGAGCACGATCAGGTCGATCGTCTCGCGCGTGAGCAGCTTGTTCAGCGCCTTGGCGTCCTCGGCGAGCAGCACCTCGAAGCCTTCCTGCGTCAGGTAGCGGCGCAGCAGGTCGCGGATGCGCGCGTCGTCGTCGACGACGACGATGCGGTCGGGGCGGTGGTTGGCGGCCGTGTTCATGGGCGGCTCCGAATTTGTAACAGGCGCATTGTGGACGCGCGGACAAGGGGTTATCGGCGCGGCCTGACCGTCTGTTACATCTCTTTCGCCACTGGCCGCACGGCGGCGGCGGTCAACGCAAATGCGTCACGCCGCGCTAAGGTCGAAGCCGCGCGCTGGGCGCGTCGTCGACGTTTCTTCCGAGGAGTCCAGGCATGTTCCACTCGTCCCGGGTGCAGGCGCTGCGGCGCGGCGCCGTGTCGCTGGCGTTCGTCGCGGCCATCGGCCACGCGGCGGCCGACGGGCCCGCCGCGCCGCAGGGCGTGCTTCACCTGTCCGCCAGCGCCAGCGTCGAGGTCGCGCGCGACGTGCTGGTGCTGACCTTCGCGACCACCCGCGAAGGCCCGGACGCCGGCGCGGTGCAGGCCGAGCTGAAGGCCGCGCTCGACGCCGCGCTGGCCGAGGCGCGCCAGGCGGCGCGGCCGCAGCAGCTCGAGGTGGCCACCGGCAACTTCTCGCTCGGGCCGCGCTACGTGCCGCGCGGCGGGGTCTCGGGCTGGCAGGGCCGCGCCGAGATGATCGTCAGCGGCCGCGACGTCGACGCGATCGCCCGGCTCGCGGGGCGCATCGCGACGATGAGCGTGGCCGGCGTGTCGCACCGGCTGTCGCTCGACGCGCAGCGCCGCGTCGAGGCCGACGTGACGGCGCAGGCGATCGAGCGCTTCCGCGCGCAGGCCGCCGCGATGTCGCGGCAGTTTGGCTACCAGGGCTACACGCTGCGCGAGGTCACGGTGAACGTCGGCGGCGAGGCCGAGCGGCCGATGCCGATGATGCGCGCCGACGCGGTGGTCGCCGCCGCCGAGGCGCCACTGCCGGTCGAACTCGGCAAGGGCAGCGTCGGCGCGACGGTGAGCGGCTCGGTGCAGATGAAGTGAGGCCGCCGCGCCCGCGGCGCGGCGTCACTGCGCGGTCCAGCCGCCGTCGACGTTGAACGCCGCGCCACGGATGTTGTCGGCCGCGGCCGAGCACAGGAACACGGCCAGCTCGCCGAGCTGCTCGGGGGTCGTGAACTGCAGCGACGGCTGCTTCTCGCCGAGCAGGTCGCGCTGCGCCTGCTCGGCCGCGATGCCGTCGCGCGCCGCGCGGTCGTCGATCTGCTTTCGCACCAGCGGCGTCAGCACCCAGCCGGGGCAGATCGCGTTGACGGTGACGCCGCTGGTCGCGGTCTCCAGGGCCACCGCCTTCGTGAAGCCGACGATGCCGTGCTTGGACGCGACGTAGGCCGACTTCTGCGCCGACGCCACCAGCCCGTGCGTCGACGCGACGTTGATCACGCGCCCCCAGTTGCGCGCCTTCATGTGCGGCAGCGCCAGGCGCGTGGTGTGGAACGCCGAGCTGAGGTTGATCGCGATGATCGCGTCCCACTTCTCGGGCGGAAAGTCCTCCACCGGTGCGACGTGCTGGATGCCGGCGTTGTTGACCAGCACGTCGACGCCGCCGAACTCGGCGCGCGCCAGCGCCAGCATCGACTCGATCTCGGCCGGCCGGCTCATGTCGGCGCCGTGGTGGGCGATCTTCGCGCCCGGCCGCGCCACCGCGGCCACCTCGGCACGCGCCGCGTCGACGTCGCCGAAGCCGTTGAGCAGCAGGTTCGCGCCCTGGCGTGCCAGCGCCTTCGCGATGCCCAGGCCGATGCCGCTGGTCGATCCGGTGACGAGGGCGGTCTTGTGTTCGAGCATGTCCTTCTCCTGTGGGTTGCTACCATCGATTATCGATGTCGCCCGCCACCGCCTGCCCGCCCACGCCATGACCGAACCGCGCCTGAACCACGTGCAGTGCCTCGACGGCCGCGGGCTGCACCGCATGGCCTACTGGGAGTGGGGCGACGCCGCCAATCCGAGGGTGCTGGTGTGCGTGCACGGCCTCACGCGCCAGGGCCGTGACTTCGACACGCTGGCGCGCGCGCTGGCCGACGAGTACCGCGTCGTGTGCCCCGACGTCGTCGGGCGCGGGCGCTCCGACTGGCTCGCCGACCCGGCGGGCTACGCGATCCCGCACTACGTCGCCGACATGGTCACGCTGCTGGCGCGGCTCGACGCGACCACGCTCGACTGGGTGGGCACGTCGATGGGCGGGCTGATCGGGATGTCGCTGGCGTCGCTGCCGGCCGCGGGCGGTTCGCCGATCCGCCGGCTGGTGCTCAACGACGTCGGCCCGACGATCGAACCGGCGGCGCTGCAGCGCATCGGCACCTACGTCGAACAGCCGGTGCGCTGGGCCAGCCTCGACGAGGCGGCCGACTACCTGTGGTCGATCTCCGAGGGTTTCGGGCCGCACACGCGCGAGCAGTGGCTGGCGCTGACCGCGCCGCAGCTCAAGCCCGACGCGGCCGGCGGCCTGGTGCCGCGCTACGACCCGGCGATCGCGCTGCCGCTGCGCGGCGTCACCGCCGAGCTCGCCGCCGCCGGCGAGGCGCTGTTGTGGGCCGCGTACGAGCGCATCGCCGCGCCGACGCTGCTGCTGCGCGGCGCACAGTCCGACCTGCTGTCGCGTGCCACCGCGCAGGCGATGACCGCACGCGGCCCGAAGGCCACGCTGGTCGAGATCGCCGGCGTCGGCCACGCGCCGACGCTGGTGCAGCCCGAGCAGGTCGCGATCGTGAGCGACTTCCTGCTTTCGCCATGAAGACCGCGGCGGCCCCGCCGGCGTCGACGCGCGCCGAGCCCGCGCCGATCGTGCAGATCGCCGACGTCGGCGACGCCGATGCCGCGCTGCCCGAGGCCGGCGCGGCCGCCGCCGCGCTGCGCCGCGCGCGCGCCTTCGCCGAGCCGCTGCTGGCGCCGCAGCAACTCGACACCGGCGAGAACGCCTGGGCGCACGCCGAAGGCGTGGCCGCGATCCTCGGTGCGATCGGCGCCGCGCCGTCGATGCAGGCCGCCGCGTACCTGGTCTATGCCGCCGACTACCTGCACCGCCCCGACGAGGTGATCGCCAAGGCGTTCGGCGCCTCGTACGCCGCGCTGGTCATCGGCACGCGGCGGCTGGTGCAGATCCAGCGCGCCGCGCGCGACGCGCGCGTCGACGCCGAACAGCGCGCGCTGCAGGCCGAGCGCGTGCGCAAGATGCTGCTCGCGTTCTCGCGCGACCTGCGCGTGGTGCTGCTGCGGCTGGCGTCGCGGCTGCAGACGCTGCGCTGGCACGCGAACAGCAAGACGCCGTGCCCGCGTGCGCTCGCGCTCGAGACGCAGCAGGTGTTCGCGCCGCTGGCCAACCGGCTGGGCATCTGGCAGGTGAAGTGGGAGCTCGAGGACCTGTCGTTCCGCTTCCTGCAGCCCGACGAGTACAAGCGCATCGCGGCGCTGCTCGACGAGAAGCGCAGCGAGCGCGAGGCGCGGCTGGAGGCGTTTCGCGTGCAGCTGGCCGCCGAGCTGGCGCGTGCCGGGCTCGGCCGGGCCACGGTGCAGGCGCGGCCCAAGCACCTCTACAGCATCTGGAAGAAGATGCAGGGCAAGCAGCTCGACTTCGCGCAGGTGCTCGACCTGCGCGCGCTGCGCGTGCTCGTCGACGACGTCGCGCAGTGTTACGCGGCGCTCGCCTGCGTGCACCAGCGTTACACCGCGGTGGCCGGCGAGTTCGACGACTACATCGCCAAGCCCAAGCCCAACGGCTACCAGTCGCTGCACACCGTGGTGCTCGACGACGACCGCCGGCCGGTCGAGGTGCAGATCCGCACCCACGCGATGCACGAGCACGCCGAGCACGGCATGGCCGCGCACTGGGCCTACAAGGAGGCCGGCGCGCGCGGCTACGCCGGGGTCAGCGCCGCCGGCGCGTTCGAGGATCGCGTCGCCGAGGCGCGCAAGGCGGTGCTGCGCCAGCTGCTGGCCTGGGAGCGCGACTTCGTGCACGCCGGCGGCGGCGTGCCCGGCACCGCAAGCGCGGGCTTCGACGACCGCATCTACGTGTTCACGCCGCAGAGCGCGGTGATCGAACTGCCCGCCGGCGCGACGCCGGTGGACTTCGCGTACACGCTGCACACCGAGCTGGGCCACCGCTGCCGCGGGGCGCGTGTCGACGGCGCGATGGTGCCGCTGAACACGGTGCTGGCCAACGGGCAGACGGTGGAGATCGTCGCCGCGAAGGAGGGCGGGCCGTCGCTGGACTGGCTCAACGCCGAGCTGGGCTACCTGGCCAGCTCGCGCGCGAAGGCCAAGGTGCGCGCCTGGTTCAACGCGCTGGCGCAGCAGCAGACCGTCGCGCGCGGCCGCGAGGCGGTCGAGAAGCTGCTGCAGCGCGAGGGGCGCACCGCGCTGAAGCTCGACGATCTGGCGGCGCAGCTGGGCTTTCGCAGCGCCGCGGCGCTGTTCGAGGTGGTGGGCAAGGACGAGTACTCGCTGCGCCACGTCGAGCAGCTGCTCAGGCCCGCCGAACCGCCGCCGGCCGACGAGCCGATCGCGCTGAAGCGCACGCGCCCGACCGCCGCGCAAGGCCGCGGCGGCGTGCTGGTGGTCGGCATCGACTCGCTGCTGACCACGCTGGCGCGCTGCTGCCGCCCGGCGCCGCCCGATGCGATCGGCGGCTACGTCACGCGCGGCAAGGGCGTGGCGGTGCACCGCGCCGACTGCAGCAACTACCGTCACATCGCGTCGCGTTCGCCGGAGCGTGTGATCCCGGTCGAATGGGGTCGCTCGCGCGGCGGCGACGGTGCGATGTACCCGGTCGACGTGCTGGTCGAGGCGAGCGATCGCTCGGGCCTGCTGCGCGACATCGGCGAGGTGTTCGCGAAGGAGAAGATGAACGTCACCGGCGTGAACACGGTCAACGTGAAGGATGGCCGCGGCGTCAGCGCGCGCATGAGTTTCACCGTCGAGGTCGGCGACACGACGCGGCTGCAGCAGGTGCTGCGCCAAGTCGCGCAGGTGGCGGGCGTACGCGCGGTGCGCCGCCGGTGACGCGCCGCCCGGCGCTTCGGACATTGGCTATACTCGCGGCCTTTCAGGCGCGTAGCTCAGCTGGTTAGAGCACCACCTTGACATGGTGGGGGTCGTTGGTTCGAGTCCAATCGCGCCTACCAGATCCGGTAGAAGGGACGAGGGCTCGGCGGTGATGCCGGGCCCTTTGTCTTTGGCGGCACGGACATGGCGTCCATGCTGCGACTCCGTCCTCGGCCGGCGAGCCTCGGCACGCGCGATGCCGGCGTCACCGGCGCCGCAGGCCCCGGGCGATCGAACACGCGCGCTCATCCACCGTCGCCGTACATCCGGGCGGCGTACTCGCCCAGTCCGCGCGCCACGCTGGCCAGGCGGTCACCGTGCACGGTGCGCGCCCGAGGGAAGTCAGCGGCGAGCCGCCGTGTCAGCGGCGCCCAGCCGGTCGAGCCGCCGGTGAAGTACAGCGCGTCCACCACGTCGGCGTCGACCCCGGCGAGGCGCACGGTCTGCCGCGCGGCAGCGGCGATGCGCTCGAGATCGCCGTCGAGCGCGCGCAGCGCGGTGGCCTCGTCCAGCGTCGCTGCCAGAGCGGGCTCGACGCACGACAGGTCGATGCGTGCGACGCCTGTCGACGCGGCTTCGATCTTCGCCGATTCGCAGCGTGCAGCCAGGTCGTGGCCGAGCCGCTGGTCGAGCACGTGCATCAGCCTGCGATGCGGCACGGGGTCGTCGTACCAGTCGGCCATCGCGCGCAGCTCGGCGACGCGCTGCGGGCGGTAGCAGGTGTTGATCAGGTGCCAGGTCGCGAGGTCGTGATAGATCGCGCTGGGCACCTCGCGGGCGCCGGCCGCCGACGGGCCGCGCGCCCCGAGGCCCAGTCGCGGCATCACGACGGCCAGCTCGATGCGGCGGTCGAAGTCGGTGCCGGCGACGTGCACCCCGTGGCTGGCCAGGATGTCGTCGCGGCGGTCGGTGCGCCCGCGCCGTCGAGGGCCGATGCGCACCAGCGAGAAGTCCGACGTGCCGCCGCCGATGTCGGCCACCAGCACGAGCTGCTCGCGCTCGGCGCTGCGCTCGTGGTCGAGGGCGGCGGCGATCGGTTCGAACTGGAAGCGCACGTCGGCGAACCCCGCGGCATGCGCCGCCCGCTCGAGCATGACCTGCGCACGGGCGTCGCGCTGCGCATCGTCGTCGACGAAGAACACCGGCCGGCCGAGCACCGCACGCTCGAGCGGCGCACCGCACGCGCCCTCGGCGACTTCGCGCAGGCGGCGCAGCACGCCGGTCACCGCGTCGAGGTACCGCACCGCGTGCCCTTCGCCGAGGTCGGTCGACTGCTCGGCCAGCGACGATCCCAGGATCGACTTGAGCGAGCGCATCAACCGGCCGGCGGCGCCCTCGACGTAGGCGCGCACGGCGGCGCGGCCGTAGGCGCGGGGCAGCGCACCGGCCGGCCGCTGCGCGCCGGCGAAGGTCGCCGCCTCGTCGGTGTCGGTGAAGTAGAACACCGCGGTCGGCATCGTCGCCTGGCCGTCTTCGACCGCGACCAGCGACGCTGCCTGCCCGCGCGGCCGCGCGACGGCCACGGCCGAGTTCGACGTGCCGAAGTCGATCGCACACCAGGAGGACATGCACCCGCCGTTCGCGCCGTGGAGGCGCGGCGATCATAGTCACTGGTGATGCGAGCGCGCGCTCAGCTGCGCACCGCGCGCCACGCCGAATACGCCGCCGCCAGCGCGAGCAGGCCGCAGCCGGCGATCGGCGTGGCGTAGCTGCCGGTGGCGTCGAACACGCGTCCGGCGACCCACGGCCCGGCCAGGTTGCCCAGCGCCGCGCCGGTGTACAGCGTGCCGATGATCGAGGCCACCGCGCGCGCGCCGAAGAAGTCCATGCACAGCGCCGGCATCAGCGACACGCTGCCGCCGTAGCTCAGCCCCATCCACAGCGCGAACAGCGCCAGCGCCGCGTAGTCGCGCGCGACCAGCCACAGGCCCATCGACAGCCCGAGCGAGGCCATCACGCCGACCAGCGTCCACGGTCGGCCGATGCGGTCGGCCACCGCGCCGATCGCGAAGCGCCCGGTCAGGCTGCCGATGCCGATCAGTCCGACCAGCCCCACCGCCTGCGCCTCGGGCACGCCGAGATCGCGTGCCGACGCCGACAGGTGCGCGAACGGCACGAACATGCTCGGCGCGCCGAGCACGCACATCGCGTACAGCCACGCGAAGCGTCGGCCGCGCAACGCCTGGCCCAGCGGCGTGCCGGCCACCGTCGCGCCGGCGCGGCGCGTGGCCGACGGCGCGGTGCGCAGCAGCAGCGTCGCGCCCAGCCCGACCAACAGCACGCCGACGGCCAGCGCCTGCATCGCGCCGCGCCACTGCCACGCAGCGATCGCGCCGGCGGCCAGCAGCGGCACGACCAGCGTGCCGGCGCCGATGCCGGCGCTGGCCAGCCCCGCGGCGAGCCCGCGGCGGCGCGTGAACCACGGTTGCACGCAGCCGATCGACGGCGTGTACACCAGTGCGATGCCCAGCCCCAGGCCCACGCCGTACGCCAGCGTCACCTGCGTCATCGTACCGGCGACGCTGCCGGCGACCAGCGCCGCGGCGATGCACAGCATGCCGGCGCTGGCCACGCGGCGCGCACCGTGGCGGTCCGCGAGCATGCCGGCGAAGGCACCGAGCACGAAGTACAGCAGCCCCGACAGCCCGAACACCAGCGACACCTCGGCGCGGCTGGCGTCGAACTCGGCGGCGAACGGCTCGAAGAACGCGGCGAACGAGTACGACACGCCGAAGATCACCGCCAGCGCGACGAAACACGCCCACACCACGACCCAGCCGTAGCGCGGTTCGTCGACGTCGCCGCTCGTGTGCATCGCCGGCATCATCGCCGATCCTCGGGCGGCGGCGTTGCGCGCTCGGGCGGGAAAACCCCCCGCGGGGCCGCTTGGGGCGACTCCTAGAATCGCCGCTCACCGTCCTGGAGCCGCCCCGATGCCCGCCGCGCCCCGCCCCGCCGCCGCCGACGCCGCAAGCTCCGGCGTGCGGGTCCTGAAGAAGTACCCGAACCGGCGTCTGTACGACACGCGCAGCAGCAGCTACATCACGCTGGCCGACGTCAAGCAGATGGTGCTCGTCGGCGACGACTTCGAGGTGCGCGACGCCAAGAGCGGCGAGGACCTGACGCGCAGCATCCTGCTGCAGATCATCCTCGAGGAGGAAACCGGCGGCATGCCGATGTTCTCGGCGCAGACGCTGGCGCTGATCATCCGCTTCTACGGCCACGCGATGCAGGGCATGATGGGCGCGTACCTCGAGAAGAACTTGCAGACCTTCGTCGAGATGCAGAACCGCCTCGCCGAGCAGGCCAAGGGCCTGTACGACCCGAAGAACTTCACCCCCGAGATGTGGACGCAGTTCCTCAGCGGCCAGGCGCCGATGATGCAGGGGCTGATGGGCAACTACCTCGAGCAGTCGAAGAACCTGTTCGTGCAGATGCAAAAGCAGATGCTCGAGCAGTCGGGTTCGATGTTCCCCGGCTTCCCGCCGAAGAAGCCCTGATCCGGCGTTGCGGGACAATTCCCGCATGAACGCAACGTCCCACCGCGCGGCGATCGCCGCGCCGGCGCCGACCATCGGCTTCGTCAGCCTCGGCTGCCCGAAGGCGCTGACCGACTCGGAACTGATCCTGACCCGGCTGGCCGCCGAGGGCTACGCGACGAGCAAGACCTTCGCCGGCGCCGACCTGGTGATCGTCAACACCTGCGGCTTCATCGACGACGCGGTCCGGGAGAGCCTGGACACGATCGGCGAGGCGCTGGCCGACAACGGCCGCGTCATCGTCACCGGCTGCCTCGGCGCGCGCACCGGCGCCGGCGGCGACAACCTGGTGCGCCAGGTGCACCCCAAGGTGCTCGCGGTCACCGGCCCGCACGCCACCGAGGAAGTGATGGACGCGGTGCACGCGCACGTGCCCAGGCCGCACGACCCGTTCGTCGACCTCGTGCCGCCCCACTTCGACAAGATCGGCGTCAAGCTCACGCCCAGGCACTACGCCTACCTGAAGATCAGCGAGGGCTGCAACCACCGCTGCACCTTCTGCATCATCCCGGGCATGCGCGGCGACCTGGTGTCGCGGCCGATCGGCGACGTGCTCGGCGAGGCGCGGCGGCTGTTCGAAGCCGGCGTCAGGGAGTTGCTCGTCGTCAGCCAGGACACCAGCGCCTACGGCGTCGACACGAAGTACCGCACCGGCTTCTGGGACGGGCGCCCGGTGCGTACGCGCCTGTCCGACCTGTGCGACAAGCTCGGCGAGCTGGCCGAACCGCACGGCGCCTGGGTGCGGCTGCACTACGTCTATCCGTACCCGCACGTCGACGACGTGCTGCCGCTGATGGCCGCAGGGCGCATCCTGCCGTACCTCGACGTGCCGTTCCAGCACTCGCATCCGGACGTGCTGCGGCGCATGAAGCGACCGGCCAGCGGCGAGCAGAACCTCGAGCGCATCGCGCGCTGGCGCGAGCTGTGCCCCGAGCTGGTGATCCGCAGCACCTTCATCGCCGGTTTCCCCGGCGAGACCGAGGCCGAATTCGAGCACCTGCTGCAGTTCGTTCGCGACGCCGGCATCGACCGCGCCGGTTGCTTTGCCTACTCGCCGGTCGATGGCGCGGCGGCCAACGCGCTGAGCGGCCAGCTGCCCGCCGAGGTGCGCGAACAGCGCCGCGCGCGATTCATGGCCGTGGCCGAGCAGGTGTCGGCCCAGCGCCTGCGGCGCCGCGTCGGCGCGACGATGCAGGTGCTGGTCGACCAGGCGCCGGCGCTCGGCCGCAGGGGCGGCGTGGGCCGCAGCTACGCCGACGCGCCCGAAATCGACGGCACCGTGCGCCTGCTGCCGCCGACCAAGGCGTCGACGCAGCTGCGCGTCGGCGAGTTCGCGCGCGTGCGCATCGTCGCCGCCGAGGGCCACGACCTGGTCGGCCAGCCGCTGTGAGCCCCCGATGGACGACATCACCCGCCTGATCCACCACCCGTACCGGGCGCCGGCGGGCTTCGACGCGGTGCCGCCGGCGGTGCACAAGGCCTCGACGGTGATGTTCCCGAACGTCGCCGCGCTGCGCGCGCGCGACTGGCGCAGCAAGGCCGGCTACACCTACGGGCTGCACGGCACGCCGACCACGTTCACGCTCGAGGAGCGCATCGCCACGCTCGAGGGCGCGCGCCACTGCGTGCTCGCGCCCAGCGGACTGTCGGCCCTGGCGCTGGTCAACCTGGCGCTGCTGCGCGCCGGCGACGAACTGCTGCTGCCCGACAACGTGTACGGGCCGTCGAAAGACCTCGCACGGTCGATGCTGGCGGGTTGGGGCATCGCGCACCGGCTGTACGACCCGATGGACCCGGCCGCCCTCGACGCGATGGTCGGCGCCGACACGAAGCTGCTGTGGCTCGAGGCCGCGGGCTCGGTGACGATGGAGTTTCCCGACCTGCGCGCGCTGGTGCGCGTGGCGCGGCGCCACGGCCTGACGGTGGCGCTGGACAACACCTGGGGTGCGGGGCTGGCGTTCGACCCGTTCGACCTCGGTGACGGGCTCGCTGTCGACCTGAGCATGCACGCGCTGACCAAGTACCCGTCGGGCGGCGCCGACGTGCTGATGGGCGCGGTGAGCACCGTCGACGCGGCGCTGCACGAGCGCGTGCTGCTCGCGCACATGCGCCTGGGCCTGGGCGTCGGCGCGAACGACGCCGAGCTGGTGTTGCGCGCGCTGCCGTCGATCGGGCTGCGCTACGACGCGCAGGACGCCGCCGCGCGCGAACTCGCCGCTTGGCTGCAGGCGCAGCCCGGCATCGCGCGCGTGCTGCACCCGGCGCTGCCCGGCTCGCCCGGCCACGCGCACTGGGCGGCGCTGTGCACGCGGGCGGCCGGGCTGTTCTCGGTGCTGTTCGACGCGTCGATCGAGCCGCAGCGCGTCGACGCCTTCGTCGACGCGTTGCGGCTGTTCCGCATCGGCTACTCGTGGGGCGGGCCGGTGAGCCTGGCGGTGCCGTACGACCTGTCTGCGATGCGTCGCGACCGCGCGGCGCTGCCGGGCACGCTGGTGCGCCTGTCGATCGGGCTCGAGGCGGTCGACGACCTGCGCGCCGACCTGCAGCAAGCGCTGCGCGCGATCGCGTGAGCCGCGGCGCGGCGCGCGCGCTGCACGTCGACGCGTTGAAGGCGGTCGCGTCGCAGGCGATCGTGCTGCATCACCTGGCGTTCTACGGCCCGATGGCCGACCACGCCGCGACGCTGTGGCCGGCGCTGTTCGACGCGATGGCGGGCGACGCGCGCATCGCCGTGCAGGTGTTCCTGGTCGTCGCGGGCTGGCTCGCAGCGCGCAGCCTGGCGCCCGACGGGCGGCTGCGCGACGGCGTGCGCGCCGGCGCGGCACTGCTCGAGCGCTACCTGCGGCTGGTGCTGCCGCTCGCGGCGACGCTGGTGCTGGCGATCGGTGCGGCGGCGCTGGCGCGCGCGTGGATGGACCATCCGTCGATCCCGGCGCCGCCGACCGCCGCGCAGGTGCTCGCGCACCTCCTGCTGCTGCAGGACCTGCTCGGCGTCGAGGCGCTGTCGGCCGGCGTGTGGTACGTCGCGATCGACCTGCAGCTGTACGCGCTGCTGCTGGTGCTGCTGCTGGCGGCCCGCGCCATCGTGCCTGCACGGCGCGCCGCGCACGTTCCGACGTCGGCGTGCGTCGCCGCGGGGCTGGTGTTCGCGCTGACCGCGGCGTCGCTGCTCGCGATCAACCGCGATGCCGCCTGGGACGTCACTGGGCCGTACTTCTTCGGCGCCTACGGCATGGGCGTGCTCGTCGCGTGGTGGGCTCGCCCGCACGCCGTTCGCGCGCGCGGGCTGGTGCTGCTGGCCGGCGTGGTCGTCGTCGCGCTGTGGCTGCATTGGCGCTCGCGCATCGCGCTGGCGGCGCTCGTCGCGCTGGGGCTCGCGGTGGCGCCGCAGCTCGCTGCGCGCGGCGCCATGCGCGCCCGCGGACCGGCCGACGTCGTGCACGCGTTGGGGCGCATCAGCTACGCGGTGTTCCTCGTGCACTATCCGCTGTGCCTGGTGGTCAACGCGGCGTTCGAGCGCTTCGCGCCGCACACGCCCACGGTGCAGGCCGCCGGGGTGCTGCTGGGCTGGGCCGGCAGCGTGGCGGCCGGCGCGCTGTTCCACCGTGCCGTCGAGGCGCCGGCGATGCGCTGGGTGAGCGCGCTGAAGTCGCGGCGGGCGCGGGGCACCGCCGGCGGCTGAGCCGCGCGCCGCTCAGCCCTTCGGCGACGAGACCTTGTGCCGCATCAGCCGGCCGCGTTCGCGTTCCCAGTCGCGCTTCTTCTCGGTCTCGCGCTTGTCGTGCTGCGCCTTGCCCTTGGCCAGCGCGACGTCGACCTTCACGCGGCCGTTCTTGTAGTGCAGGTTCAGCGGCACCAGCGTGAAGCCGCGCTGCTCGACCTTGCCGATCAGCCGTCGGATCTCGGCCTTGTGCATCAGCAATTTCTTCGTGCGGTCGGCCTCGGGCTTGACGTGCGTCGACGCGGTGCGCAGTGCGTTGATGCGAAGCCCGATCAGCGACAGTTCGCCGTCGCGGATCACGACGTAACCGTCGGTCAGCTGCACCTGGCCGGCGCGGATCGCCTTGACCTCCCAGCCCTCGAGCACGATGCCCGCCTCGAAGCGCTCCTCGATGTGGTAGTCGAAGCGGGCGCGGCGGTTCTCTGCGATCAGGGTCATGGAAGGGCAGGTGGGGGCGACGCGGCAGCGCTGCAAGCGACGCCTAGAATCGATTCATTGTATGAAGCACGTCAAGAAGTCCATCCTGCTGTGGTACTCGCCACGCGAGATGTACGACCTGGTGACGGCGGTCGAGCACTACCCGCAGTTCCTGCCCTGGTGCGAGCGCGCCGAGGTGATCGAGCATCACGACGAGGGCATGACGGCGCGGCTGAGCCTGGCCTACGCCGGCGTGCGTCACGCGTTCACGACGCGCAACGTGCACCGGCCCGGCGAGCAGGTGCTCGTCGAACTGGTCGACGGCCCGTTCTCCCTGCTCGACGGCAACTGGCTGTTCCACCCGCTCGGCCGCCCGGGCGGCGAGGCCCAGGCGTGCAAGATCGAGTTCGACTTGCGCTACGCGTTCGCGAGCAAGCCGCTGGAGACCGTGCTCAGCCCGGTGTTCGACCGCGTCGCCAACACCTTCGTCGACTCCTTCGTGCGCCGCGCGGGGCAGGTCTACGGTGAGCGCTGAACGCATCCGCGTCGAGGTCGTCTACAGCCCGGCGCCGCGCGACGTGCGCCGCCGTGACCTGTGGCTCGACGCGGGCAGCACGCTCGCCGACGCGGTGCGCGCCAGCGCGCTGGTCGACGACAAGCCCCCGGCGGACCTGAGCTACAGCGTCTGGTGCCGCGTCGCGCCACCCGACCAGCCGCTTCGCGACCGCGATCGCGTCGAGATCTGCCGCGCGCTGACCGTCGACCCGAAGGAGGCGCGGCGGCTGCGCTACAAGCGCCAGGGCGGCAGGCGGCGTGGACGCGCGCCCACGGCGCGCCGCGTCAGCGGCAGTCGCTGGCGATGACTTCGCGCGCGCGCTGCGCCTCGGCGGCGCGCTGACGGTCGTCGAGGATCACGCGTTCGCCCTTGTCGTTGACGCGCGCCAGCCGCATGCCGCTGTCGAGCTGGCGCAGGCTGTCGCGCGCGCGCTGGCAGTTCTCGGCGCGCTGCGCGGCGAGCTGGCGCTGCGCCTGCTGCTCGCGGGCCTGCTGCTCCTGCTCGGCGGCCTTGCGACGCGCCTCGAGCTCGGGGTCGGTGCGCGGCTTGGCCTCGGACACCGCCGACGCGGCCGCCGGCGCCGACGCGGCCTCGGCCGCCGGGTTCGCGCGCGCGGTGGCCGGCTGCGCGGGCCGCTGCAGCACGTCGCGTTCGGGCACGTCGCGCGGCGGCGGCAGGTCGCTGATGTGGATCTGGCCGGCGCGGTCGCGCCACTTCCACTGCGCGGTCGCGTCGCCGGCGGCGGCGAGCAGCGACAACGCGATCACGAGCAGGGGCACACGCATGGGCGACATCGACGCGGCGGCAGCGGGGGTCGGATCAGTGTAGCCAGCGCCCGCCGCCGCCGGCGTGAAGAAGTGGCGCCGCAGCGCGTTCCTATAATCCGCTTTTGCGCCCGGAGCCTTTCCCATGCGCCTTCTCGGCAACGCGCTGACCTTCGATGACGTGCTGCTGGTGCCGGCTTTCTCACAGGTGTTACCGCGCGACACCAGCCTGGCCACCCGACTGACCCGCCACATCTCGTTGAACCTGCCGCTGGTGTCGGCGGCGATGGACACCGTCACCGAGGCGCGGCTGGCGATCGCGATCGCGCAGGAGGGCGGCATCGGCATCGTGCACAAGAACCTGCCGCCGACCGTGCAGGCCGCCGAGGTCGCCAAGGTCAAGCGCTACGAGAGCGGCGTGCTGCGCGACCCGATCACGATCGGCCCCGACAAGACGGTGCGCCAGGTCAAGGCGCTGTCGGAGCAGCACGGCATCTCGGGCTTCCCGGTGATCGAGCACGGCAAGGTGGTCGGCATCGTCACCGGCCGCGACCTGCGGTTCGAGACGCGCATGGACGCGCCGGTGCGCGAGATCATGACGCCGCGCGAGCGCCTGGTCACGGTGCCCGAGGGCGCCAGCCTCGACGAGGGCAAGGCGCTGATGCACCGGCACAAGCTCGAGCGGGTGCTGGTCGTCAACGACGCGTTCGAGCTGCGCGGGCTGATGACGGTGAAGGACATCACCAAGCAGACCAACTTCCCGAACGCCGCGCGCGACGCGCAGGGCAAGCTGCGTGTCGGCGCCGCGGTGGGCGTCGGCGAGGGCACCGAGGAGCGCGTCGAGTTGCTGGTGCGCGCCGGCGTCGACGCGATCGTCGTCGACACCGCGCACGGCCACAGCGCCGGCGTCATCGAGCGCGTGCGCTGGGTCAAGCGCAACTTCCCGCAGGTCGACGTGATCGGCGGCAACATCGCCACCGGCGCCGCGGCGCTGGCGCTGTGCGAGGCCGGCGCCGACGGCGTGAAGGTCGGCATCGGGCCGGGGTCGATCTGCACGACGCGCATCGTCGCCGGCGTCGGCGTGCCGCAGATCACCGCGATCGACAACGTCGCCACCGCGCTGCGCGGCAGCGGCGTGCCGCTGATCGCCGACGGCGGCATCCGCTACTCGGGCGACATCGCCAAGGCGATCGCCGCCGGCGCCAGCAGCGTGATGATGGGCGGCATGTTCGCCGGCACCGAGGAGGCGCCCGGCGAGATCGTGCTGTACCAGGGCCGCAGCTACAAGAGCTACCGCGGCATGGGCAGCATCGGCGCGATGAAGGCCGGCAGCGCCGACCGCTACTTCCAGGAGAACGACGAGGCCGCCAACCCGAACGCCGACAAGCTGGTGCCCGAGGGCATCGAGGGCCGCGTGCCGTACAAGGGCTCGGTGGTGAGCATCATCTTCCAGATGGCCGGCGGGCTGCGCGCCGCGATGGGCTACTGCGGCTGCGCGAGCATCGAGCAGATGCACCAGCGCGCCGAGTTCGTGCAGATCACGTCGGCCGGCATCCGCGAGAGCCACGTGCACGACGTGCAGATCACGAAGGAAGCGCCGAACTACCGGCTCGAGTGAGCACCGCGCTGGCCTCGTGCACCCACGGCGGCCGCCGCGTCGCGCGCCGCACCCGCCGACCATGAGCCGCGCACCGCGCGCGGCCGCGCTGCCGTTCATCCTCGTCGTCGTGCTGATCGACATGCTGTCGGTCGGGCTGATGATCCCGGTGCTGCCGGCGCTGATCGGCACCTTCACCGGCGACCGCGGCGACCAGGCGTTCTGGTACGGCGCGGTGGCGTTCGTGTTCGGGGTGGCCAGCTTCCTGGGCGCGCCGGTGCTCGGCGGGCTGTCGGACCGCTTCGGGCGCCGCCCGGTGCTGCTGCTCGGGTTCGCCGCGCTGGCGCTGAACTTCTACGCCACCGCGCTGGCCACGGCGCTGTGGGTGCTGCTCGTGGTGCGCGCGTTCAGCGGCGCGATGCAGGCCAACGTGGCGGTGGCGCAGGCCTACGTGGCCGACATCTCGCCGCCGGCGCTGCGCGCGCGCCGCTTCGGCCTGGTCGGAGCGATGCTGGGCGTCGGCTACACGCTGGGGCCGGTGATGGGCGGCGTGCTCGGCGACATCGACCTGCGGCTGCCTTTCTTCGTGGCCGGCACGCTGGCGCTGGTCAACGCGGCGTACGGCGTGTTCGTGCTGCCCGAGTCGCTGCCGCGCGAGCGGCGCGAGCCGTTCCGCTGGTCGCGCTCGAACCCGGTGGCCGCGCTGCGCGCGCTGGGCACGCTGCGCGGCGCCGGGGCGCTGGTGTGGGTGATCGCGCTGGCGGCTCTGGCGCAGTTCACGATGCACATGAGCTGGGTGCTGTACACGACCTTCAAGTTCGGCTGGGGGCCGAAGGAGAACGGCTGGTCGCTGTTCGCCGTCGGGGTGATGGCCGCGCTGGTGCAGGGCGGGCTGATCAAGCCGCTGCTGCAGCGCTTCACGCCGCAGCGGCTGGCGCTGCTCGGGCTGGGGTCGTCGACGGTGTGCTACCTGCTGTTCGGGCTGGCCAGCGTGCCGTGGATGATGTTCGTCGTCATCGGCCTGAACCTGTTCGGCTTCGCGACCACGGTGGTGCTGCAGAGCCTGGTGTCGTCGGCCGCCGGCGAGCACGAGCAGGGCCGCACGATGGGTTCGCTGGCATCGCTGAACAGCCTGATGGGCGTGGCCGCGCCGGTCGTCGCGGCGTTCCTGCTCGGCGCCGTGTCGCACCGCCCGCAGGGCGACGTGTGGATCGGGCTGCCGTTCTTCTTCTGCGCGACGTTGCAGGCGCTGGCCTGGCTGCTCGCCCTGCGACACTTCCAGCGCCACCGCGCCGGCGCCGCCGCTGCGGTGGCGGCCCCCTGAACGCCCGACGCCCATGCACGACAAGATCCTGATCCTCGACTTCGGCTCGCAGGTCACGCAGCTGATCGCCCGGCGCGTGCGCGAGGCGCACGTGTACTGCGAGATCCACCCCAACGACGTGTCCGACGACTTCGTGCGCGCGTTCGCGCCCAGGGGCATCGTCCTGTCGGGCAGCCACGGCAGCACCTACGACGAGCACCGGCTGCGCGCGCCGCAGGCGGTGTGGGAGCTCGGCGTGCCGGTGCTGGGCATCTGCTACGGCATGCAGACGATGGCCGCGCAGCTCGGGGGCGCGGTGCAGTGGAGCGACCAGCGCGAGTTCGGCTACGCCGAGGTGCGTGCGCGCGGCCACACGAGGCTGCTCGACGGCATCGAGGACTTCCGCACCACCGAGGGCCACGGCATGCTTCGGGTGTGGATGAGCCACGGCGACAAGGTCACCGAGCTGCCGCCCGGCTTCAGGCTGATGGCCAGCACGCCGAGCTGCCCGATCGCCGGCATGGCCGACGAGGGGCGCGGCTACTACGGCGTGCAGTTCCACCCAGAGGTCACGCACACGACGCAGGGGCGCGCGCTGCTCGAGCGCTTCGTGCTGGGCATCTGCGGCGCGAAGCCCGACTGGATCATGCGCGACCACATCACCGAGGCGGTCGAGGCGATTCGCACGCAGGTCGGCGACGACGAGGTGATCCTGGGGCTGTCGGGCGGCGTCGACTCGAGCGTCGCCGCGGCGCTGATCCACCGCGCGATCGGCGACCAGCTGACCTGCGTCTTCGTCGACCACGGGCTGCTGCGGTTGAACGAGGCGCGACTGGTGATGGACATGTTCGTCGGCCGGCTGCACGCGAAGGTGGTTCACGTCGACGCGAGCGAGCAGTTCCTCGGCAGGCTCGCCGGCGTCGCCGACCCGGAGGCCAAGCGCAAGATCATCGGCGCCGACTTCGTCGAGGTGTTCCAGCGCGAGGCGAAGAAGCTGGCCAACGCGAAGTGGCTGGCGCAGGGCACGATCTACCCCGACGTCATCGAGAGCGGCGGCGCGAAGACCAAGAAGGCCACGACGATCAAGAGCCACCACAACGTCGGCGGCCTGCCGGAAACGCTGGGGCTGAAGCTGCTCGAGCCGCTGCGCGACCTGTTCAAGGACGAGGTGCGCGAGCTCGGCGTGGCGCTGGGGCTGCCGCACGAGATGGTCTACCGCCACCCGTTCCCCGGCCCGGGGCTGGGCGTGCGCATCCTCGGCGAGGTGAGGAAGGACTACGCGGACCTGCTGCGGCGCGCCGACGCGATCTTCATCGACGAGCTGCGCGCCACCGTCGACCCGGCCGACGGCAGGAGCTGGTACGACAAGACCAGCCAGGCCTTCGCGGTGTTCCTGCCGGTGAAGAGTGTCGGCGTGATGGGCGACGGCCGCACCTACGACCACGTCGTCGCGCTGCGCGCGGTGCAGACCAGCGACTTCATGACCGCCGACTGGGCCGAGCTGCCGTATGCGCTGCTGAAGAAGGTGTCGAGCCGCATCATCAACGAGGTGCGCGGCATCAACCGCGTCGTCTACGACGTGTCGAGCAAGCCGCCGGCGACGATCGAGTGGGAATGATTCGGCGTCCTTCAGCGTCTATCGAGATCCATCGGAAATCGCTGCTAAGTTGTTGTCCCGTATAGAGAACGTCTGTCGAGACCTATCGACATCTATCGGGGGGATGCCCTTCAGTTTGACGGTAAATCTGACGGTAAAAATCTGGCAGGGCCACCCTCCAAGTTTTTTACCGTCAGCGCTACGAGGTCATTGACGGTAAAAAGATCGGCAGAAACACTATATAGATCAACGACTTATAGAATTTGTAGCGGCCAAATAATCGTGACGGTAAAATTCCTCCGAGAGGAGGGACCGCCGATGCTGTCCGATGGCACGCTCAGGGGCATCAAGCCCCAGGCCACCACCTACAAGATCGCCGACCGGGACGGGATGTACGTGACCGTCTCTCCCAGGGGCACGATCACTTTCCGTCTCGACTACCGGCTCAACGGCCGGCGGGAGACCCTCACGATCGGCCGCTACGGATCGAAGGACGGGATCTCGCTTCTGATGGCGCGCGAGCGCTGCGTGGAAGCGCGCAAGGCGATCGCAGAAGGCCGGTCTCCCTCCCAGGAGAAGCAGCGCGAGAAGCTCAGGACAGCCGAGGCCAAGACCTTCGAGGAGTTCACGAAGCGCTGGCTGGAAGAAGCCAGGATGGCCGAGAGCACCAAGTCGATGCGCAAGAGCATCATCGACCGCGACATCATGCCGGTGTTCCGCAACCGGCTGATGGCCGAGATCGGCGCGGAGGACCTGCGCAACCTGTGCGCCAAGGTCAAGGCGCGCGGCGCGCCGGCCACCGCCGTGCACGTGCGCGACATCGTCAAGCAGGTGTTCGGTTTCGCGGCGCTGCATGGCGACAAGGCGCCGAATCCCGCGGACGAAGTCGGCCCCTCATCGATCGCCACCTTCGTGGCCAAGGACCGCGCGCTGTCGCCGTCCGAGATCCGCGTCATGCACCGGGTGCTGGACGCCACCGCGACCCTGCCGACCATCCGCCTGGCGCTGCGCCTGATCCTGCTGACGCTCGTGCGCAAGAGCGAGCTGATCGAGGCCACCTGGGACGAGGTCGACTTCGAGAACGCCGTCTGGACGATCCCGAAGAGCCGCATGAAGGCCGGCAAGCCCCACAACGTCTACCTGTCGCAGCAGGCGCTCGACATCATGGTGGCGCTGCGCACCTGTGCCAGCGGCTCCAAGTTCCTGCTGCCTTCGCGCTACGACGCCGATCGCTGCATGTCGAAGGCGACCCTGAACCGGGTCACCCAGATCGTCGCCGAGCGCGCCAAGGAAGCGAAGCTGCCGCTGGAACCCTTCACGGTGCACGACCTGCGCCGCACCGGCTCGACCATCCTCAACGAGCTGGGCTTCAACAGCGACTGGATCGAGAAGTGCCTTGCCCACGAAGACGGGCGCTCATCGCGCGGCGTCTACAACAAGGCCGAGTACGCGGAACAGCGCCGCCACATGCTGCAAGAGTGGGCCGACATGATCGATGCCTGGGTGGCGGGGAAGTCGCACACCCCGACGCTGCTGCCGCCGAGCATGAAGGTGGCGACGACGGCGGCGCCGATTTGAGCGGCAGCCACGCATGCCCGCCGAGGGGCGGGGCTACGACCAGTGTCGTGCGTGCGCCGCCTTGTCGACTGTCGGAAGAGACATTTGCGTTTGCGTCGGCCGCAACCATCCGGACGTCGTCGGGTCGGGTCAATGCCCTGAACTGGTCGCTCGTCGAGGGCTACTAGACCCGCGACCCGATGCCGCCAATCGCGAGTCAGATGTCAGAAGAGCGAATATCCAGTCCCGAACTGCAACAGCAAGGCATCGCAGGTCCGTTCCGTGCACAGACGGCGGAAGAGTGGGCGCTGTCAGCTCGCGCCGTCAGTTCCCTCAGCTGTCTTGGTCGACCGTTTCCGTGGCGCCGAGGATGGTAGAGATGCCAGGCACTCGAACAGCCTCTCCGCATACGCAACGCCGACCCGTCGAACCATCTCTTTGTTGAAGTAGAACAGCCAAGCAGCCAATAACAGGACGGAAATCAGTAATGTCATCGACGCGGCCAAGCCGGGGTCTGCAAGGCGGTCGGGCGCAAAGCCGAGTGGCGCGAGCTGAAGAACCTTGGCGATGATCAGCCCGTACGTCAGACCAACAATGCAGGTCGCTACGCCAACCGGCTTCATCGCGAGCATGTTGCGGTGGAAGCCGTAGGCGATGTTCTCCTTCAGCAGGAGGCTCTTGTCGCCGCGGGTCAACTCGCGGATCCGCTTCGTCGCCCCCACGTAGACGTCGTCAGCCCGCGCCGGATCTGCTGCCTCCTCCTCTGCAGTGGGGATCGTTATCCCGAGCCTTGAGGCGATTGCGCCGTGGTATCGCCGCTTGCTGACACTGTCCAGCACTGACGTATCGCGGTGTCGAAGCGCGATCGTCGTCGGCATCCCGCCCCATTCCTTGACGAGCGCCTCCTCCAACTTCTTACCCCGTCCGCGTGCGATGGTTGCCAGCAAATAGAGGGCACCACACCCACCGAGCAACCCAACCAATGCAGTCAAGACCGGATGCCGTGGCCCATAGATGGTCACGAGCGGCACAAGGAGCGGCAACGAAACGAGCAGCCCCGGCGTAAGACGTGCCTTGCGTTCGTAAGGGTCCTTGAAGAGTTCAAATAGTCCGGTCATTCAAGGTCCTTAGGTGCTTGCACCGACGGCGTCGATGTACGGCTGGAGTTCCTCGCGATTCTTCAGCGCTATCTGTTGAGCGGCCGGATCTGAGTGCCCTTTCGCATGCAGCCCCAAGCGGCGCAATGTGTAGTAGAGGAAGGCTTGGCGACAGGGCAGTTTCACCTCGCCGTCCTGCATGCCGTAGTCCAACTCCAGCACGCGCCTCGTCGTGGCGGGAAGATCCGGGTGCGGTGCGAGCACGAGCGTGAGGACGGTGTGCCACTGGGTATCAAGCCGCGGATCGATCTGGCTGGGCTCGAAGGCATTGATGTCGAGGATTCGGGCCAGCACGAAATCGCTGAATCGCTCCCTCCAGTGGCAGTAGGCCCGCACGTGCCAGCGGAAACCGTCGTAGCCAAGTGCGTGTGGCGACAGCTGGCGGCGCGTCGCTTCGATCGAGCTCATCGACTGGTAGGTAACGTCAATGGCATGTTTCTGGCGAATCGCCTTTACCAGCGTTTCCACGGTGCGCTCGTCGAGCGCACGCCAAGGTGAGGGAGCGGAGTCCACCTCGGGAGCCAAGCCGATGAAGCTCGCCCCCGGCTCCAAGAGCCCTGTCTTCGTTGCAAGGAGTTCGGCCAAGTAGCGCCGCGCCGAGCTGCGCGGGAACAGCGGCCTGAACTCCGCCGCCGCGACGTACGTCCGCGAGCTTCGGTCGTAGGTCAAGTTGCCCGGTGCGAGTTCGCTGTACTTGGCGATGTCCAGCGACGCCTGCGGCGTTGAAAGCCCGAAGTGCTCGGTCAAGTCCGTGCGGTTCAACCGGCCTTCCCAGCGGAGGCGGAAATCTATGAACTGAAGCCGGCGCTCCAGCCCCCAGCTGACTCCTCGCGGCTCGCCCGCGCTTTGGTCCGGGATAGGAGACTCATTGTGCATGTCGCCAGTATACTTCATAGATTGGTATCAAAACTATGCGTATAATTAGTGTACGACAGCGCACTCGGTACAGGGACTCAAGATGCCTACCACGATCACGTTCTTCCCCGTCGACAACGGCGACATGACCCTCATCAAGTTCGGCGACGCCGCGAGCACCACCCTGCTCATCGACGTCAACATCCGGCAGGACGCCGACGATCCCGACGGAGACGCCCGCGACGTGGCCAAGGACCTGCGGGACCGGCTCAAGAAGGATGAAAACGGCCGCCCTTACGTCGACGCGTTCCTGCTCAGTCACCCGGACCAGGACCACTGCCGCGGGCTCGCGCGCCACTTCCACCTAGGGCCGCTCGCCGAGTACCCGGACGACAAGAGGGACTACAAGGACAAGAAGATCGTGATCCGGGAGATCTGGTCATCGCCGATCGTCTTCCGGCGCGCCAGCAAGACGCATACGCTGTGCGACGACGCCAAGGCCTTCAACACCGAGGCCCGCCGCCGGGTTCAGGCGAACCGCGACAAGGGTTTCGCCGTCCGAGACGGCGACCGGATCCAGATCATGGGCGAGGACATCGACGGCAAGACTGACGACCTCGCTCCGATCCTGCGGAAGGTCGATGAGGCCTTCAACGAGATCAACGGTACCGCTTCGTCTTTCTTCACGGCCCGGTTGCTGGCGCCCATCGATGCGACTGATGACGAGGAACTCGAGGAATCCCTCGCCAAGAACCAATCGAGCGTCATTCTCAACTTCACGCTGGCCGCGGACGCGCAGACACCCGACGGCGCCAAGTTCCTGACCGGCGGCGATGCCGAGGTATTCATCTGGAACCGCCTGTGGCAGCGCCACGAACACGAGTCGGCGGTCCTCGAGTACGACATCATGCAATCGCCGCACCATTGCTCGTGGCACTCGTTGTCCTACGACAGTTGGTCCGAACTCGGCGAGGAGGCGGAGATCGACCACGGCGCGCGCAGCGCGCTATCGCAAACGCGAGACGGCGCAGTTGTCGTGGCAAGCTGCAAGCCAATCGCCGACGATGACAGCGATCCGCCGTGCATCCGTGCCAAGCGCGAGTACCAGTCGATCGTCGATGTCGCCAAGGGCGCGTTCTACTGTACCGGCGAGTACCCCAAGGCCGACGCTGTCGAGCCGCTCGTGTTCACGGTGACTGCGCAAGGCGTGCAGCCCCCGTCGAAGAAAGAAGCCGGAGTCAAGGCAGCGGCTGTCGTGTCGTCGGCGCGTACCCCGATGCCGCATGGAACGCGATGACGGCAATCGACGACGCTCTCGATCAACTCAGACGACACCGCGGCCTCTCCCGGGTCGGTAACCCTATCGAGGTCGACGGGGCAGTCCGGATTGAGATTGACATCCCCGTCGAACTGCCCAGCCGGTCGCGTCCGAGCGGCACCTCTGCCACGGGCGTGCGGGCGCTGGAGACCTGTACGCTGGTCTTCCGGACTGGCTGGCCGCTCTACGCACCGCGCCCGTACTTGCGCGCGGACTTCCCGCTCGATCTGCCCCACATCAACCCGCATCGCGCCGGCCAGTTGGTCTCGCCCTGCGTGTTCGAAGGATCACTGGACGAACTTCTACATCGCTTCGGCCTCGACGCGATCGTCGACCAGGTGATCGAGTGGCTCGGAAATGCGGCGGCGGGAACGCTGATCGACCTCGCGCAAGGCTGGGAACCGACACGGCGAGACGCCTGCCCGTCCACGGTCGTCTTCAGCGCCGAACAGGTCGGCGCGGCTGCCCCGGAGGACGGGGCCATCCTGACAACGATTGCAGGCTACGCCACGGTCGAGGGCGGCCTGTACGCGTACGTCTCTCGCGCTCTGGAGGCACAGCCAGCGCTGGTCTTCGAACAGGCTCTGCAGGGCGAGCCACGCGGCACATGGGCCTCTGGGCGGTGTGCGACTTTCGTTGCACGCGCACCAATTGTCGATGGACAGCCCCACGTGGCCGCGACGTACCAGCCCGAAACGGCGGTCGATCCCGACTCCCTACTCGCGCGCGCTGCCGAGCTCGGAATCGACCACGAGGCGCTTGCGCAAGCGCTTGGCGACTACTACCGCCGCTCGATCCTCGATCCAAGACAGGACCCTCGCGGCTGGGCGAAGGGTCTCTACGCCATCGTGATACTCGTCGTCCAACGGCCGGCGTCGCTAGTGGGCATGCCCGGTAGGAGCGTCGAGCTCCTGCCGTATGTCGTGCACTACGAGGTCGACGCGAAATCTCCGTTCGAGCGCAACGCCTCGGTTCATCCGGCCTTCCACGCACATGCACTCTCGCCCGAGCTGCTCGCGCGGGCGTCGGGGCATCCTCTGGCGGCGATGAAGCCTAAGGTCGTGCTTCTCGGCTGCGGCAGCCTGGGCTCGAAGCTGGGGCTGCACCTTGGCCGCGGCGGGTTCGGGAACCTGACCTTCGTCGACAACGAGGCGATGTCACCTCACAACCTTGCGCGTCATGCGCTGGTGGACGAGATGTCGGCTTTGCTGCCAACCAACAAGGCCGACCACATGAAGGCCGCCTTCGCCAAGCTGTCGCACACGGAAGCCCGTGCGGTCAACGTAGACGCCGTATCCCTATTGACCAACGCGAGTCGATTCGCCGACATCGTTCCCGACGACACCACCCTTATCCTGGACGCGACGGCCTCGCTCCAAGTCCTTGCCGCGGCCTCGACGTCTGTGCTCCTGACCGGCAATGCAGGGCGACTCGCGCGGGCCGCGCTATTTGGCCAAGGGCGATGCGCCGTCCTGATGCTGGAGGGGCTCAGCCGAGCGTCCCGCGTTGACGACCTGGCGTGCTTGCTCTTCGAGCATTGCCGCGCGCATGGGGAAGTCCGCGTCGCGATTGCCGGCGACTCTTCCGAGCCGACCCGGATCTTCGTCGGAGATAACTGTCGGTCACTGACCACGCCTATTTCCGACGCAGTGATATCGCGGTCGGCAGCGCCGATGGCGATCCAGATCGAGCGCTGGCTCATCACCGGAGTTCCATCGTCCGCCCAGTTGTGCATCGGCGTCGCCGACTCCGGGGGCCTGGGTATGAGCTGGACCACGATCACCGTCCCTCCAACGACAGTCGTTCCTGTGGCCGAGGACGGCGGGTGGGAGGTCCGAGTGCTTCCCGCAGTGGCTGGCGCGATCGACGTGGACGCGCGCCACTGGGGAGAACTGGAAACCGGTGGCGCGCTGGTCGGTCGGGTCTCTTACGAATCCCGCACGATCACGATCGCAGGTCTCGTCGACGCGCCGCCCGATAGCGTTCGCGGGAAGAATCGGTTCATCCTCGGCATCAACGGGCTGGTTCAAGACCTACGCCGGGCCCACGCCGATACTCTTGGGCATCTCATGTTCGTTGGAACTTGGCATAGCCATCCGCTTGGTGGATCGCACTCGGGCATCGATCGCGAGACATTGAGGGCAATCGCCAAGTACGCCGGTGGACTTCCCGCAGTGTCGTTGGTCTGGACGCCATCGGGCTTGCGATGTGCGGTCGATCGCTGGTGACTACGCGAGGTCGTTGCCGGTCTGAGCAAAGTTGAGAAGTCAGTGACGTACCTACCTGTGCACGACGGCGGCCTTCAGATCTTTGACGTCGATCATGGCCAGTGCGCGCTGCTGACGATGCCTGCGATCGGCGGAGCGGTTTATCGGATCCTGGTCGACTGCGGGCATGCGACGAGTTTCAGAGGCGCGCCGTGGTATCCAGGGGCGCATCTTCAAGGCCTCGGGGTTCGCTTCGTCGACATGCTCGTTTGTACGAACTTCGACGAGGACCACATGAGCGGCTATCCCGACTTGGTGAGCCGTGGCATCAGCATAGGCCGCATCTTGGCCAATCCCACGGTTGCGCCCGAAACGATTGTCAGCCTTAAGACTCGAGATGGCATGGGTCCGGGTATCGCCGCGCTCGCCAACACGCTCGCTATCCGTCGAAGCATGGCTTGGGCGCAGGTGACGCCCACCATCCCGAACGTCAACATGATCTGGTCGTGGAACCCCTATCCATACTTCGACGATGAGAACAATCTCAGCCTCGTGTTTACGCTAGACATTCGAGGGTTCCGGTTCATGTTCCCGGGTGACATGGAGAGCAATGGCTGGGCCAATCTCCTGGCGACATGCCCGGCGTTCCGACCGGTCGTAGCTGGAGTACACGTGCTCGTTGCCGCCCACCACGGGCGGTGGAGCGGCGTGTCAGAGGAAATGTTCGACGTGCACGGCTGCAATCCGAACTTGGTCGTCATTAGCGATGACCACAAGCAATACGACACACAGGACACGACGACCTACTATGGCAGCAAGGCAATCGGCATCACCGACTTTCGCGGGCAGCCTGGCGTGAGAAGAGTCCTCACCACTCGCAGCGATGGGGAGGTCCGGTTTTCGTTCGTGAACGGTCGCTGCGACGTTTGGTGAGACAGACATGGGGCTGCTGCGCGCTAGGCGGCGAGCGCTTGGTGCCGCCAACGCTAAGGACCACCCCTGTTAAGGCTTGCGTGACACCTGCCCTCCCGCGCAGGCAGTGGCGCTACCCCGGCGCGTCCGGGCAGGTGTTGCGTAAGCCTCGAGGGAGGAAACCGCGGCGAACGCCACGGTGGTCGTTGTGCGCCGCGGCTATGGCGATTGAGTGGCGCTGAGGCTGCGATCCAGCTGCGCGCGGCGCATCCTCAAGACCGGACCGACGATCACGGATCGCCTGCGACGCGCCACGGCGTCGTGGCAGAGCGCGGCAACGCAGCTTGCAGGTGCCGTCATCACGGCATGCGCGCAGCGCTGCACCGGACGCCATGGTTGGCGCCGAGTTGGTCGATGGTGATCGCGCGTCGTCATGATGCTGGCGGCGCTCGGATCGAGCAGCCGCGCAAGAAGACCTGCAGCACCACCATGGCGTGGCCGCAGTGCGCACACACGAAGGTCGGCGCCGGTGTCGTCGACGCATCGTCTGCCGACGCGGCGCACGCAGGCGGCGCCACCTGCAACAACTCGCGCGCCAGCGCCAGGTTGTCCCGCCGGTTGCTGTTGGCCAGCAGGCCGAAGTGCCGGATCCGGTGGAAGCCGCCCGGGAGGACGTGCAGCAGGAACCGGCGCATGAACTCCTGCGGGCTCAGCGTCATCGCCTTGTGGCGCGTATTGCCCTTGGCGCGGTAGTCCTTCCAGCGGAAGGTGACGCCGCGCTCGTCCATCGCGAGCAGCCGGCTGTTGGAGATGGCCACGCGGTGCGTGTAGCGCGACAGGTAGGCCAGCACCGCCTGTGGTCCGGCGAACGGCCGCTTGGCATAGACCACCCACTCGCACTTGCGCAGTGGCGCGAGCCACGCCTTGAAGTCAGCGGCGTCGGCCAGCGCCGCGTGCTCGCCGAAGAACCTGAGCTTGCCGCTGTCGTGCAGCCGCTGCAGTTCCTCCAGGAAGCGTCGCCGGAACAGCCGCGACAGCACGCGTACCGACAGGAAGAACCCCGGCCGGCAGGCCACCCAGCGCGAGCCGTCGGGCGAGAACCCGCCGCCCGGCACGATGCCGTGCACGTGCGGGTGGTGGGTCAGCGCCGAGCCCCAGGTATGCAGCACCAGCGTGGCGCCGATGTCGGCGCCCAGGTGCTTGGGATCGGCCGCGATACGCTGCAGCGTCTCGGCTGCCATGTCGAACAGCAGGCCGTACAGCGCCGCCTTGTTCTGGTACGCGATGTCGGCGATGGGCGCGGGCAACGTGAAGACCACGTGGTAGTACTCCACCGGCAGCAGATCGGCCTGGCGCGCGTCCAGCCAGCGCCTGGCGGCGCTGCTCTGGCACTTCGGACAGTGCCGGTTACGGCACGAGTTGAAGGAGACCTGGTCCAGGCCGCAGCCGTCGCAGCGCAGGACATGACCACCCAGTGCCGCCGTGCGGCACTGGGTGATGGCCGACATCACCTTGAGCTGAGCCAGGCTCAGGTGACCGCGCTGGGCCTTACGCCAAGCGGGTCCGTGGGCACGGAAGATGTCGGCGACCTCGAAGGCAGGTCGCCCGCGCACGGTGGCGTGCTGCTACAGCGCTGGCGGCTGCGGTGCAGGCTCGGGAACAGGTTCGCCTGCGGCCTTGTCGGACGTGTGATCCAGCGGGCTGATGACGCGGCGCAGCAGGTCAGTGGCCACGGCGGCGTACAGGCTCGTGGTGTCCAGCCGCTTGTGCCCGAGCAGCACCTGGATGACACGGATATCGACCCTCTGCTCCAGCAGGTGGGTGGCAAAGGCGTGGCGCAGTCCGTGCGGCGTAATGCGCTTGTCGATGCCGGCGGTGGCCCCTGCCAGGTGCACGGCGCGGTTGAGCTGGCGCGCAGTCACGTGGTCGGTGGGGTCCAGGCCTGGGAACAACCAGCCACCGTTGCGGATCTTGCCCTGCGCGTGGCCCAGCCTCCACCAGGCGCGCAGCCGCTCCAGCAGCACCGGGCTGAGCATGGCGTAGCGGTCCTTGCGGCCCTTGCCCTGCTCCACGCGCAGGGTCATGCGCTCGCCGTCGATGTCGCCGACCTTGAGCGAGACGACTTCGCTGACGCGCAGGCCCGCGCCGTAGGCCACCGACATGGCGGCCTGGTGCTTGAGGTTGGGAGCGGCTGCGATCAGGCGGCCGACTTCCTCGGGGCTCAGGATCACCGGCAGCTTGCGCGGCACGGCCACGTGCGTCATCTTGAGCATGACCTCTGGCCGGCCCAGCGTGATGTCGAAGAAGAACTTCAGCCCGGTGAGGGTGGCGTTGATGGTGACCGGGCCGGTGCCGGTGTCCACCAGATGCAATTGGAAGCGGCGCAGGTCCTCGGCAGTGGCGGTGTGCGGCGATCGGCCGAGGAAGGTGTAGAGCTTGCGCACGGCGCGGATGTAGCCGTCCTGCGTGTGCTCGGCAAACTTGCGCATGCGCATGTCCTCGAGCATGCGCTGGCGCAGCGGCGAGACGGTGGCCGGTGGGGTCGGGGTGGGGACGTCCATGATCCTGCTCCTGTCGGTGACCGAGGCGGATTGCCTCGGTCGCCAACATCGCAGAGTCACGGGTGCAACGATCCGCCACGAACGTCGCCGGAGCGCCTACCGCGCGAGCGGTTTAGTCCATTGGCTCGGTGCTACCGGTCGCCGACGTTGCCTGACGGACTGCTGTACCACGCATTGCAGCCCTTCACATCGCTGATTGCGTGGGCTCCCCAGGTTCATTCTGCCGGGCAGCACTCTCTGTACCGTCGCCAGGCACGCGGAACGAACGCTCACGCGCGTGGTCCGGCTAGCCGTTCGAGATGATCGGCCGGCAAATCCTCTTCCTAACATCCGGCATCGGCGCCTTCTTCATGCCCTTGCTCCCAGCCTGCCGCCTGCTCTGCAACCAGGCCATCACCTCGGCCAGGTCCCACACCACGCAGCGCGCCGTGAGGTAGAACCGCTGCGGGAATTCCCCGCGGCGCTCCAACTCGTAGATCGTCGAGTCCGCCAGCGGGACGATCTGACGTAGCTCGTTGCGGCGGATCGTGCGCCGCAGTCCCTTGGGATCGGTCGGCGCTGCCTTGCGCAGCTCCCGGATCGCTCGCGCGTCGAACGCGCCCGGCGGCTCGGTCTCGAGTACCGCCTGCCGAAGCGCCGGGGCGCCATTCCGGCCGGCATCACGATCGTCTTCGACGACACCGTCGAGTGCGGCAGGCGTCGCCTGCGGCCTCCCGGTTCCGGCCAGCCGCGCCACGTCTTTGAACTGATTCCCTCGTTTCATCCGCACCCCCGTTCTCGGTCCATGGGCCACCGCAGCGCCCCGACCGACTCTCGAAACCGTCAACCTCGCGAGCCGCCACTATCTGGCGGCTAGCGAACCTCGGGGCCCACGTGCGGCGTCCTGGCGCCTCTCGCCATCGATCGCCGGCATTCGCCATCTATCGCGAGGCCCTTGGTCTCCGGTTACGGAATCCCGGCCAGAAGTGTCGGGACACATCGACCACTACTGCCGTTGTCGGCCCTACGAATTAGGTCGCCTGTCGCTCTTTTCCTTCCGCTGACCTCCGCTCGATCTCCTTCCCGTCCGGCAACCGACGGGGAGAGTCATGGCGCTCAAGGCGGGAGAGGGTCTCCAGCGATGGGAGATCGCGGTTACGAAGAAACTGGTGGGTGAGTTCAGGAGGCGGTCTCGAAGCCTCGAGCGGGAGGAGTTCGACGATCTGATGCAGGAGTGCCTGGCGCACTGGATCGTGGTGCGACGGAAGCTCGCGCCCGATCCCGATTCCCCGCCCGTGGGGTACATGGCGCAGGTCATCCGCAACAAGCTCACGGATCTGATCCGCGAGCGGGCGGCCGACAAGCGCGCCGGAGAGCAGGACGCGCTGTCGCTCGACGCCGCGCCCGACGGCTCCGACGAGGGCCTTACGCTGGCCGACCTGCTGGCCGACAAGGAGTCGGCCCAGCAGGACGAGGCCGGTGCCGTCGATCGCCAACACGCGCGCATCGACATCGGCCGCGCCCTGGCTCGGCTCACGCCGGTCCAGCGGCAGTTGTGCCAGATGCTCGGCGAGGAGGGGCTGACCATCAAAGAGGCCGCCGAGCGGCTCCGAATCCACCGCGGCACCCTGTACGAGGAGATCAAGCGCATCCGTCGGGTGTTCGCAGACCAGGGGCTTGGCGACTATCTGAAGGAGTAGCCCGACACTTTTCCCGGCGATTCCGTATGCCTGAGGACCGACCTGAATCGGCGCGGAATCGATGATCAAGTTCACCATCACCAGCACCAAGGGCGGCGTCGGCAAGACGACGCTCACGGCCAATCTCGGCGCCTTGCTCGCCGACATGGGGCTGCGCGTCCTTCTCGTGGACGCGGACGTCCAGCCGTCGCTGTCGAAGTACTTCCCGCTGGCAAGGCCGCAGCCGGCGGCCGGGCTCACCGAGGTGATCCTGCGCGGCGAAGTCACCGCTGCGTGCATCACGGCGACGGTCTTCCCGAACCTCGACATCGTCGTGTCCGACGATCCCGAGGGCCACCTGCCCAACTGGCTACTCAATCGGATCGACCGCGGATTCCGGCTGCGTTTCGCGCTGCAGGCCGCCGTGGTGGCGAACGCCTATGACTGTGTCCTGATCGACACGCAGGGCGCCATCGGCCCGCTGCAGGACGCGGCCCTGATGGCCGCAGACATCCTCGTCTCGCCGATCACGCCGGAAGTTCTCTCCGCGCGCGAGTTCAAGGACGGCACGATGGAACTGCTCGACCGGCTGGAGCCGGGCAGCGCCCTGGGCGCCACGCTCGGGCCGGTGAAGGCGGTGATCTACCGGCAGGACCGCACGGCCGACGCCCGTCTCATCGCGAGCGGCATCCGCGAGGACTTCATCCGCCTGAAGGGCAGGGTGTCGGTGC
>NZ_DAOKZA010000029.1:0-49310 GCF_035325925.1 Azohydromonas sp.
CTCGACAACGAGGGCTACATGAACACCGGCGCGCAGAAGTCGTCGTCGACGCCGCACTACGCGTGGACCGGCTCGACGCCGGCGGGCAAGACCTCGCGCAAGAAGAACCTCACCGAGATCATGGCCGCGCACGGCGTGCCCTACGTGGCCACCGCGAGCGCCGGCCACCTCGCCGACCTGAAGCGCAAGGTCGCCAAGGCCAAGTCGATGCGCGGCACGCGCATCCTCACGCTGCTGATCCCCTGCCTCGACGGCTGGGGCCTGCGCGACGACGCCGGGCTCACCGCGGCGCGGCTGGCCGTCGAGTCGGGCGCGTTCCCGCTGTACGAGGTCGAGGACGGCCGGCGCTACAGCGTCAACTCCGACAAGACGCGGCCGGTGGCCGACTACCTCGCGATCCAGCGCCGCTACCGCCACATGACGCCGGCGCAGGTCGACGCGCTGCAGGCCGAGATCGACGACGGGTGGGCGATGCTGCAGCGGCGCGCGGCGCTGGCCGCGGCCTGACACGGCGCTGCGCCTTGCCGCGGCGACGGGCACTCGCGGTCCGCGGATGACTGTCGGGCCGGGTGTGCGCCGCAGTCCGCCCGGGGCCCACGAAGGCAAGCTCGTCAGCGCCCGCCCCAACGCCGACGCAGCTGCTCGCGCTGCTCGTTCGTCAGCACCGCGTCGATGCGCTTGCGTTCGCCGAGCATCAGCTCGAACATCTGTTCGCGCGCCTCGCTCATCGCCTTGAACGCCTTGCGCGCCTCGGCCTCGTCGACGGGGCCCGGGCCGTGCAGGCCCTGCATGTGCCAGCCCTGCTGGTGCATCGTGCCCATCAGCTGCCAGCGCGCCTTGGCGGTCTCCTGCTGGATCTCGTCGATCTTGCGCCGCTGTTCGGCGCTCAGCTCGAGCCCCCAGTGGTCCCCACGGCGCCCGCCGCCCCACATCATCCCGGGGCCATGGCCGTAGCCGCCCATCATTGCGGGGCCCGGCCCGTAGTCGCCCATCATGCCGGCTCCGTAACCCCCCATCATCCCCGGGCCCATGCCGTACGGCTGCGACACCGCCGTGCCGGCGAACAGCATTGCGGCCGTGGCCGCGATCCATGCGTGTCTCACGTCAAGCTCCTCGCGATCGGGGCGCAGACGGCGCCGGCACCGGGGCGCCCCGGCCCGGTGCCGGTACGGAAGATACGCCCATCGCGCGCCGGCGAACGGCACGACGGCGGCGACGGCGCGCCTCAGGCCGACGCCGGCGGATGCAGCACTGCCGCGCCGGCAAAGCGCCCGGCACGCAGGTCGGCCAGCGCGCGGTCGGCGTCGGCCAGCGCGTAGGGCACGGTGTGCACGCGCAGCGGCACCTCGGCGGCGACGCGCAGGAACGCCTCGCCGTCGGCGCGCGTGAGGTTGGCCACCGACAGCAGCCGGCGCTCGCCCCACAGCAGCGCGTACGGGAACGACGGGATGTCGCTCATGTGGATGCCGGCGCACACCACGGTGCCGCCGGCACGCACCGCTCGCAGCGCGACGGGCACCAGCGCGCCGACCGGCGCGAAGATCAGCGCCGCGTCGAGCGCCACCGGCGCGGCCTCGTCGCTGCCGCCGGCCCACGTCGCGCCCAGTTCGCGCGCCAGTCGCTGCGCGGCGACGTCGCCGGGGCGGGTGAACGCGTACACCTCGCGCCGCTGCGCCACCGCCACCTGTGCGATCAGGTGCGCCGCGGCGCCGAAACCGTAGACCCCCAGCCGCGGCGCGTCGCCGGCCATCGCATAGGCGCGCCAGCCGATCAGACCGGCGCACAGCAGCGGCGCGGCGGCGTCGTCGGTGTAGCGCGCGGGCAGGCGGAACACGTAGCGCGCGTCGGCGACCACGTGCTCGGCGTAGCCGCCGGCGATCTGCCAGCCGGTGAAGCGCGCGCGCTCGCACAGGTTCTCGCGCCCGGCGCGGCAGTGCGCGCAGCGGCCGCAGGTCCAGCCCAGCCAGGGCACGCCGACGCGCTCACCCGGCGCGAGGCCGTCGACGCCTTCGCCGAGCGCGCTGACCGTGCCGACCACCTCGTGGCCGGGCACGACCGGCGGGCCGGGGTGCGCCAGTTCACCGTCGACGATGTGCAAGTCGGTGCGGCACACGCCGCAGGCGCGCACGCGCAACCGCACCTGCCCCGGCCCCGGCACCGGCAGCGCCTCGCGCCAGACCTGCTGCAACGGCCGCCCCGGCGCGTCGAGTTGCATCGACAGCCAGCGCGGCGCCACGACGCCCTCGTCGTCGGCCATTCACGCAGCGCGACCGCTGCAGGCGACGCGGGAAAACGCCGCGCCCCGGCCTTCGCGGCACATCCGGACTGGCCGGTGTGCGGGCGCCGCGACCTTCGCGGGGGCGACGCCCTTGGCGCCTCGGGGGTGGCTCACCTCAATGCAGCACCAGCAGCGGCAGCTTGCAGCGCGACAGCACCGCCTTCGTGTGCGAGCCGAACAGGAACTCGCCGAACGCGCCGCGGCCGTGCGTGACCATCAGGATCAGGTCGCAGCCCTTCGACTCGGCGGCGTCGACGATCGCCTGGTCGACCAGCGGGGCCTGCAGGAAGTGCCCTTCGAAGCCGACACCGGCGGCCTGCGCGCGCTGCTCGAACGCCGACAGCACCTCGCGCGCGTGCGCCGCGGTGCGCTGGTCGTGCAGTTCGTTCTCGCGCGCGACCACGGTGGGCGGGCGCCCGACCGCGGGCAGCGTGGGCATCGGCTCGGCGACGAAGCCGACCACGGTGGCGCCCAGCGGACGCGCCAGCTCGAGGCTGGCGTCGATGGCCCGCGTCGACAGGTCGCTGCCGTCGACCGGCACCAGGATGCGCTTGAACATGGTGGTGGCTCCCCGCACGCCGGCACGCCGGCCGGCCTTCGATGCGACGACTCTACGGATTCGGCGGGGCCGTGTCTTGCGCCTGGTCAAGCGCCCGGGACGACAGCGCCGCGTCGATCTCGTTGAACAGCGCCCCGTCGTCGGCGGCGTCGCGGTACGGGCCGGTGCCGCTGTGCGCGCTGCGCGACGCCGGCACGAAGCCGCCGGTGGCCACGTCGAACACGTGCACCTCGCCGTCCTCGATCACGTAGTGCCAGCCGTGCAGCGTCAGCGCGCCGGCCTCGACGCGCTCGCGCACCATCGGGTAACCCATCAGGCGCTCGAGCTGCAGCACGACCGCGCGCTGCTCGGTGCGGCGCAGCACCTCGGGGCCGGGGTCGGCGACCGGCAGCACCGCTTCGCGGCCGAGCGCGAGCCACGCCGACAGGTTCACCGCCGCAGGTGGCACGCCTTCGTACAGCGCGCGGATGCCGCCGCAGTGCGTGTGCCCGCACACGACGATGCGCGAGACCTGCAGCTGCAGCACCGCGAACTCGATCGCCGCCGCGGTGCCGTGGTAGCCGACCCAGTGCCGCGCCGACTGCAGCGGCGCGCCGGCGTCGGACTCGCGCTGCGGTGCGACGTCGGCGGCCATCGCGTCGAGGTAGCCGTCGTGCGGCGGCACGAAGGCGGCGACGTTGCGCACCATGAACAGGTCGCCGGGCCCGGCGCCGGTCAGCAGGTACGGCACCAGCCGCGAGTCGGAGCAGCCGATGAACAGCGTCGTCGGATGCTGGCCGTGGGTGACGAGGTCCTGGAAGCGGTCCTGCACCCCGGGGAAGGTGTGCTCGCGGAAGCGCCGCAGCCGCTCGAGCAGTTCGTCGGGCATCGTCGCGCCGGCGCGTCGCGCCGCTATTGCACCAGCGGCGTGTCGGCGCCGTCGAGGTCGACGCCTTCGACCAACGCGGCCCCGGCGAGCAGCCGCAGGTACTGGCGCAGCGCCGTGGCGAACGCCTGCTGGCGCAGCGACGCGGCGACGGCGCCGCGCACCGCCTCGAACGCCGGCAGCGTGCCCGGCTCGCGCGCCAGCACCTCGACCACGTGCAGCCCGAAGCGGCTGTGCACCAGCCGCGGCAGCACGCCGACCTCGGCGCGGCCGAACACCTCGCGCGCGAACTCGTTCGCGCACTCGTCGCCGCCGATCCAGCCCAGGTCGCCACCCCGTGCGGCGCTCGGACAGTTCGACAGCTCGCCGGCGGCGCGCGCGAAGGCGCCCGAGGCGCTGTCGGCAGCGCGCAACTCGAGCAGGCAGCGCTCGGCGCGCTCGCGCAGCGCGCGCACGTCGACACCCGGCGTCACCGCGAACAGCACGTGGCGCGCGTGCACGCGCTCGCCCTGGCGGTACTGCGCCCGGTGCGCGTCGAAGTGGCGCCGGCACGCCTCGTCGGACGGTTCGGGCAGCACGACGGCGCGGTCGAGCAGCGCCTCGATCGCGGCGGCCGCGGCGTCGCTGATCACGCCATCGGGGGTCGCGGCGTCGGCGGCGTCGAGCAGCCCTTCGCGCTGCGCCTGCTGGCGCAGCAGCTCCGTGCAGGCGCGCCGGCGCAGTTCGTCGTCGGCCAGCCGCTCGCCGTCGCGCTGCAGCGCGACGCCGTTGACGCGCACCGGTGCGACCGGCGCATCGAGGGTCGGGCATGCGTTCATCGCCGGCCTCCGCTCAGGCGCGCACGCGCGGCTGGTTCTGCCCGGCCGGCACGTTCAGCCGGCGCGAGCGCACGATCTGGTACGGGCGCAACAGGTAGGCCACCGACGCCAGCCCGCTCCACACGTGCACCAGGCGGCTGAACGGCAGCAGCAGGAAGATCGTCATGCCCAGCACCATGTGCACCTTGAACGGCCAGTCGAGCGCGACCAGCGCGCTGGCGTCGGGGCGGAAGGTGACGATGCGCTGCGCCCACTCGGACAGGATCAGCATCGCGCTGGCGTCGGCGCGATGCGCGAACGAGAACGGCAGCGTGACCAGGCCGAGCACCAGCTGCACCCACAGGATGACCAGGATCGCCAGGTCGGTGCGGTGGCTGGTCAGCCGGATGCGCGGGTCGGCGATGCGCCGGTGCAGCAGCATCGTCAGCCCGACGAAGCACACGAAACCGGCGATGCCGCCGCTGACGATGGCCAGCATCTGCTTCTGCGGCGCGGTGATGAACGGCTCGTAGACCCAGTGCGGGGTCAGCAGGCCGATCGTGTGCCCGGCGAACAGGAACAGGATGCCGACGTGGAACAGGTTGCTGCCCCAGCGCAGCTGCCTGGCGCGCAGCAGCTGCGAGCTGTCGCTCTTCCACGTGTACTGGTCGCGGTCGAAGCGCGCCAGGCTGCCCATCAGGAACACCGCCAGGCACACGTACGGGTAGACGTTGAACAGGAAGTCGTGCAGGTACTGGTGCAGCGGGTTCATGGACGGGCTCCTGGCGCGGCGTCGCGGCGGACGACGTGGATCGGTTGCGGTGTGGCGGGGCGCGACTGGCCGCGCGACGAGCAGCCCTCGAAAGCGGCCGGCTCGGCCCAGCTCGCGTCGAGCGGCTCGTCGTCGGGCACCCGGACCGGCTTCGGGCGCTCGCCGGCCAGTTCGAGGCAGGCGCCCAGCGCCGCCGCGTACGGGCTGCCGCGCCGCTCCAGCGCGGCGAAGATCGCGTTGAGGATGTGCGCGGTCTCGGCGAGGAAGTCGCGGGCCTCGCGCGGCGGCTGCGTGCTGGCGAACTCGAGCACCACCGGGAGGTGGTCGGGCAGCTCGCCGTTGGCCAGCATCAGACCCGCCTTCTCGTAGGTCAGCGCCAGGTCGATCATCGCCGGGCCGCGGTCGCGCGAGTCGCCGTGCACGTGCTCGAACAGGTGCAGCGCGCACGAGCGGCTGCTGTCGAACAGCTGCACGTAGTCGGCCTCGACGTCGAGCGCCGGCCGGCGCGCCAGCGACGCGATCAGCGCGTCGAGCTCGGCCAGCCGCGGCGCGCCCAGCGCGCGCTCGGCGTGCAGCGCGTCGCGCAGCTCGTCCAGGTGCGCGCGCAGCTCGGGCCCGGGGTAGCGCAGCAGGTGCGCCAGCACGCGCAGCGTGCGGCTCATCGGGAGGGCGCAAGCGAAGCCCATGTCACACCTCGGCCTTGATGGGGATCGTGCGCTTCTTCTCGCTGCCGAACAGGCTGGTCTCGGTGACGCCCTCGCTGCAGCCGTTGCCGAAGCTGAAGCCGCAGCCGCCGCGCACGCTGAACGCGTTCTCGGCGTACTCGCGGTGCGTGCTCGGGATGACGAAGCGGTCCTCGTAGTTGGCGATCGCCATCAGCCGGTACATGTCCTCGACCTCGGCCACCGTCAGCCCGACCTGCTCGAGCACCCGCGTGTTCCGGCGCCGCTCGACGTGCTTGTCGCGCTGGTACGCGCGCATCGCGAGCATGCGCTCGAGTGCACGCTGCACCGGCATCGTGTCGCCGGCGGTCAGCAGGTTGGCCAGGTACAGCAGCGGAATGCGCAGCTGCGACACGTCGGGGATCTCGCCGTTGACGCCGACCTGCCCGGCGTTGGCGGCGGCGGTGATCGGCGACAGCGGCGGCACGTACCACACCATCGGCAGCGTGCGGTACTCGGGGTGCAGCGGCAGCGCGACCTTCCAGTCGACCGCCATGCGGTACACCGGGCTCGAGCGCGCGGCCTCGAGCCATTTGTCGGGGATGCCGTCGGCGCGCGCCTGCGCGATCACCGCGGGGTCGTTCGGGTCGAGGAAGATGTCGAGCTGCGACTGGTACAGGTCCTTGTCGCGCTCGACCGCGGCGGCCTCGCCGATGCGGTCGGCGTCGTAGAGCAGCACGCCGAGGTAGCGGATGCGCCCGACGCAGGTCTCGGAGCACACGGTCGGCTGGCCGGCCTCGATGCGCGGGTAGCAGAAGATGCACTTCTCGGCCTTGCCGCTCTTCCAGTTGTAGTAGATCTTCTTGTACGGGCAGCCCGAGACGCACATGCGCCAGCCGCGGCACTTGTCCTGGTCGATGAGGACGATGCCGTCCTCCTCGCGCTTGTAGATCGACCCCGACGGGCAGCTCGCGACGCACGCCGGGTTCAGGCAGTGCTCGCACAGCCGCGGCAGGTACATCATGAAGGTGTTCTCGAACTCGCCGACCATCGCCTTCTGCGCCGCCTCGAAGCCGTCGAAGTTCTTGTCCTTGCCGCGCTTGGCGAATTCGCCGCCGAGGATCTCCTCCCAGTTCGGGCCCCAGACGATCTTGTCCATCTGCATGCCGGTGATCAGGCTGCGCGGCCGCGCGGTCGGCGCGGCCTTCATCTCGGGGGCGCTGTGCAGGTGGTCGTAGTCGAAGGTGAACGGCTCGTAGTAGTCGTCGATCTCGGGCAGGTTCGGGTTGGCGAAGATGTTCATCAGCAGCCGCCACCTGCCGCCCTGGCGCGGCACGATGCTGCCGTCGGCGCGGCGCATCCAGCCGCCCTTCCACCGGTCCTGGTTCTCCCACTCCTTCGGGTAGCCGATGCCGGGCTTGGTCTCGACGTTGTTGAACCAGGCGTACTCCATGCCGGGGCGGCTGGTCCAGACGTTCTTGCAGGTCACCGAACAGGTGTGGCAACCGATGCACTTGTCCAGGTTGAGCACCATGCCGATCTGTGCGCGGACTTTCATCGCGTGACTCCTTGGCTGCTTGCGCTGCGGTTCAGACGGTCTCGCCGTGCGCCTGCGTCGGGCGCACCAGCTCCTCGCCCACCGGCGTGTCGAGCCAGTCGACCTTGTTCATCTTGCGCACGATCACGAACTCGTCGCGGTTGGTGCCGATCGTGCCGTAGTAGTTGAAGCCGTAGCTCAGCTGCGCGTAGCCGCCGATCATGTGCGTGGGCTTGAGCACCGCGCGCGTCACCGAGTTGTGGATGCCGCCGCGCACGCCGGTGATCTCGCTGCCCGGCGTGTTCACGATCTTCTCCTGCGCGTGGTACATCAGCACCATGCCGGGGTTGACGCGCTGGCTGACCACCGCGCGCGCGGCGATCGCACCGTTGACGTTGAACAGCTCGACCCAGTCGTTGTCCTCGACGCCGGCGCGCCTGGCGTCGTCCTCCGACAGCCAGATGATCGGCCCGCCGCGCGACAGCGTGAGCATGATCAGGTTGTCGGTGTAGGTGCTGTGGATGCCCCACTTCTGGTGCGGCGTGATGAAGTTCAGCAGGATCTCCGGGTGGCCGTTCGGCCTGACGCCGTGCATGCCGGCGGTGGCCTTCATGTCGATCGGCGGGCGGTAGCTTGACAGCCCCTCGCCGAACGCGAGCATCCAGCGGTGGTCCTGGTAGAACTGCTGGCGCCCGGTCAGCGTGCGCCAGGGGATCAGCTCGTGCACGTTGGTGTAGCCGGCGTTGTAGCTGACCTTCTCGCTCTCCAGCCCGCTCCAGGTGGGGCTCGAGATGATCTTGCGCGGCTGCGCCTGGATGTCGTGGAAGCGGATCTTCTCGTCCTCGCGGTGCAACGCCAGGTGCGCGTGCTCGCGGCCGGTGGCCTTGCTCAGCGCCTCCCACGCCTTCACCGCGACGTGGCCGTTGGTCTCGGGCGCGAGCATCAGCACGACCTCGGCGGCGTCGATGTCGGTGACGATGCGCGGCATACCCTGCGTCGGCCCCTCGTCGTGCACGCAGCCGTTGAGCTCGGCGAGCTGGCGCACCTCGTCGGCGGTGTTCCACGCGATGCCCTTGCCGCCGTTGCCGACCTTCTCCATCAGCGGGCCCAGCGCGGTGAAGCGCCGGTAGACGTTCGGGAAGTCGCGCTCGACGACGGTGATCTGCGGCGCGGTCTTGCCGGGGATCAGGTCGCACTCGCCCTTGCGCCACTCCTTCACGTCGAACGGCTGCGCCAGCTCGGCCGGCGTGTCGTGCATCAGCGGCGTCAGCACGACCTCCTTCTCGACGCCCAGGTGGCCGACGCAGACCTCGGCGTACTTCTTCGCGAAGCCCTTGTAGATCTCCCAGTCGCTGCGGCTGTGCCACGCCGGGTCGACCGCGGCCGACAGCGGGTGGATGAACGGGTGCATGTCGCTGGTGTTGAGGTCGTTCTTCTCGTACCAGGTCGCGGTGGGCAGCACGATGTCGGAGTACAGGCAGGTCGTGCTCATGCGGAAGTCGAGCGTGACCAGCAGGTCGAGCTTGCCCTCGGGCGCCTGGTCGTGCCACTCGACCTCGAGCGGGTGCTCGCCGTCGCGGCCCAGGTCCTTGCCCTGCACGCCGTTGCTGGTGCCCAGCAGGTGCTTGAGGAAGTACTCGTGGCCCTTGCCCGACGAGCCGAGCAGGTTCGAGCGCCAGACGAACAGGTTGCGCGGCCAGTTGGCCGGGTGGTCGGGGTCCTCGCAGCTCATGCGCAGGCTGCCGTCCTTCAGCGACTGCACGACGTGGTCCTTCGGGTCCAGCCCGCGGGCCTGCGCGTCGCGCACCAGCTGCAGCGGGTTGGTCTGCAGCTGCGGGGCGCTGGGCAGCCAGCCCATGCGCTCGGCGCGCACGTTGTAGTCGATCATGCTGCCGCGCCACGCCGCCCTGTCGGCCAGCGGCGACAGCACCTCGTCCATGCCGACCTTCTCGTAGCGCCACTGGTCGGTGTGCGCGTAGAAGAAGCTGGTGCTGTTCTGCTGCCGCGGCGGGCGGATCCAGTCGAGCGCGAACGCGAGCGCCGTCCAGCCGGTCTGCGGGCGCAGCTTCTCCTGGCCGACGTAGTGCGCCCAGCCGCCGCCGCTCTGGCCCACGCAGCCGCACAGCATCAGCATGTTGATGACGCCGCGGTAGTTCATGTCGCTGTGGTACCAGTGGTTCATCGCCGCGCCGATGATGACCATCGACTTGCCGTGCGTCTTGTCGGCGTTGTCGGCGAACTGGCGCGCCACGGCGATCGCCTGCGCGCGCGGCACGCCGGTGATCGCCTCCTGCCACGCGGGGGTGTACGGCAGGTCGTCGTCGTAGCTCGTGGCGACGTTCTCGCCGCCCAGCCCGCGCGCCACGCCGTAGTGCGCCGCCAGCAGGTCGAACACGGTGGCGACGATCGCCTCGCGCAGCTCGCCGGCCTTGCCCAGCGCGATGCGCGCCGCGGGCACGCGGCGCAGCAGCACGTCGCCGCCTTGCTCGTTGGCCCGGAAGTGCGGCGTGGCCTGGCCGCCGAAGTACGGGAACGCGACGTCGACCACCTCGTGCGCCTGCTCGCCGTCCTCGATCACCGACAGCTTGAGCCGCGTGTCCTGGCCGTGGCGCGCCTCCTTCGCCTCGAGGTTCCACTTGCCGGCGTCGCTGCGGCCCTCGGGGCCCCAGCGGAAGCCGATCGACCCGTTCGGCAGGACGACCTTGCCGCGCTCGTCGAAGGCCACCGTCTTCCACTCGGGGTGGTTGTCCTGGCCGAGGCGTCCGTTGAAGTCGCTGGCGCGCAGGTAGCGGTCGGGCACCAGTGCCTTGCGCCCGTCGGGCAGGGTGTGCTCGACGAGCTGCACCAGCAGCGGCAGGTCGGTGTAGCGGCGCGCGTAGTCGTCAAAGTAGGCCGATCTGACGGCGCCTTGGGTGCCCACCGGCACCCACCCCCCGAGGGGCTCCGTCGCGCCCGGGGCGGCCCGGCGCTCGTCGGGCCGGCCGAAGTAGAACTCCTTGAGGATCACGTGGCCCATGGCCATCGCCAGCGCCGCGTCGGTGCCCTGCTTCGGGTGCAGCCACAGGTCGGCGAGCTTGGCGACCTCGGAGTAGTCGGGCGTCACCGCCACCGTCTTCGCACCCTTGTAGCGCACCTCGGTGAAGAAGTGCGCGTCGGGGGTGCGCGTCTGCGGCACGTTGCTGCCCCAGGCGATGATGAAGTTCGAGTTGTACCAGTCGGCGCTCTCGGGCACGTCGGTCTGCTCGCCCCAGATCTGCGGGCTCGACGGCGGCAGGTCGCAGTACCAGTCGTAGAAGCTCATGCACACGCCGCCGATCAGGCTGAGGTAGCGGCTGCCGGCGGCGTAGCTGACCATCGACATCGCCGGGATCGGCGAGAAGCCCACCACGCGGTCGGGCCCGTAGGTCTTCGCGGTGTGGACGTTGGCCGCGGCGACGATCTCGTTGACCTCGTCCCAGCTCGAGCGCACGAAGCCACCCATGCCGCGCACCTTCTGCCAGTCGCGGCGCTTGGCCTCGTCGCCGACGATCGCCGCCCAGGCCTCGACCGGGCCCAGCGTGCGACGCGCCTCGCGCCAGTGCTTGAGCAGCCGTCCGCGCACCATCGGGTACTTCACGCGGTTGGCGCTGTACAGGTACCAGCTGTAGCTGGCGCCGCGCGCGCAGCCGCGCGGCTCGTGGTTGGGCAGGTCCCAGCGCGTGCGCGGGTAGTCGGTCTGCTGCGTCTCCCAGGTGACGACGCCGCCCTTGACGTAGATCTTCCAGCTGCACGAACCGGTGCAGTTCACGCCGTGCGTGCTGCGCACGACCTTGTCGTGCGCCCACCGGTTGCGGTAGGCGTCCTCCCAGGTGCGGTCCTCGCCGGTGGTCACGCCGTGGCCTTCGGCGAAGCCTTCCCTGGGCAGCGCGAAGTGGGTCAGGCGGTCGAGAAAGTGGCTCATCGGGTTCTCCGTCGACGGGGTCGTTCAAGGGTTCTTCACGTACGCGTTCTTGCGCAGGTAGAACCACCAGTTCAGCACCAGGCACACGGCGTAGAACGCCGCGAAGCCGTACATCGCGACCTGCGGCGTGCCGGCCTTGATCTGCTCGCCGATCACTACCGGGGCGATGAAGGCGCCGTACGCGGCCACCGCCGAGGTCCAGCCCAGCACCGGGCCGGCCTGCGTGCGGTCGAAGATCACGCCGATGGTGCGGAAGGTCGAGCCGTTGCCGATGCCGCTGGCGGCGAACAGCACGATGAACAGCAGCAGGAACGGCAGGAAGTACTGCTCGGGCGTCGGCGACGCGTAGGCGAGCATCATCACGTAGCCCACGGCGACCGACGCGGCGACCATCACGACCGAGATCACCTGCGTGACGATCGAGCCGCCCACCTTGTCGCTGATCCACCCGCCGATCGGGCGGATCGCGGCGCCGACGAACGGGCCGATCCACGCGTAGGTGAACGCCGACGGCGCGTTCGGGTTCTTCACGGTGTGCGTCATCACGCCGTTGGCGTCGGGCACGTGGCTGACACCGAAGATCACCGCGATCGACAGCGGCAGCGCCATGCTGAAGCCGATGAACGAGCCGAAGGTGACGATGTACAGCACCGTCATCGACCAGGTGTGCTTGTCCTTGAAGATCGCGAACTGCCTGGCGATGTTCTCCTTCATGGGGCCGAAGGCGGCGAGCTTCATCGTCAGCAGCATCAGCCCGATGTCCAGCGGGATCGCCACCCACATGCTCAGCAGCCCCAGCCCGGTGGGCGCGGGCAGGTACAGCCACAGCACGAAGATCGCCGGCACGAAGGCCATCGTGTACAGGTAGGTGACCTTCGTGAACGCGACGATCGGGTGCCCCGCGGACGGTGTCACCGTCTTCAGGTTGTTCATGCCGAACCAGCACAGCAGGGCCAGCGGCACCAGCGACAGCACCCAGGCGAAGCCGGCGTTCTGGATCCAGGTCGGCGTGCCGGCGGCGATCTTGCCGAGGATCCAGCCGCTGTCCTTCTGCAGCGTCATCGGCTCGCCGCCGAGCGCGCCGAACAGGCCGACCGTCATCACCAGCGGGATCACGACCTGCATCGTCGTGACGCCGAAGTTGCCGATGCCGGCGTTGATGCCCAGCGCCGTGCCCTGCAGCCGCTTCGGGAAGAAGGTGCTGATGTTCGACATCGAGCTGGCGAAGTTGCCGCCGCCGACACCCGACCACAGCGCCATCAGCTGGAAGACCCACAGCGGCCAGTCGGGGTGCTGCAGCGCGATGCCGGTGCCGATGGCCGGCGCCAGCAGCATCGCGGTGGTCAGGAAGATCACGTTGCGCCCGCCGGCCAGGCGGATGAAGAACGACGCCGGGATGCGCATCGTCGCGCCGGCGATGCCGGCGATCGCGGTCAGCGTGAACAGCTCGGCCTGCGTGAACGGGAAGCCGAGGTTGTGCATCTGCACCGTGATGATTCCCCACATGCCCCAGACGGCGAACGCGCACAGCAGCGCCGGCACCGAGATCGCGAGGTTGCGCCAGGCGACGCGCTTGCCGGTCGACTCCCAGAACGCGTCGTCCTCGGGGCGCCAGTCGTCGATGTCGGCCGACGGGCGCGCGTGCGCGGAGCCGGCGGTGGAGGCGGTGTTCATGCGCGGTCCTCTCTCGGTGGGCGGTGGCGCGCGCGCGTCAGACGCGCGCCGAAGCGGCGACCTCGCCGGCGTGGGTGCCGAGCACCTGGCGGCGGCGCACCTCGGTGAAGTACATCCAGATCAGCGACACCCAGACCACGCCGTACATCAGCATGAAGGCGCTGGAGCGCACGCCGGTGATGTCGAGCAGCGCGCCGAACATGATCGGCAGCACGAAGCCGCCGAGCCCGCCGGCGAGGCCGACGATGCCGCTGATCGTGCCGATGTTCTTCGGGTAGTCGTCGCTGATGTACTTGAACACGCTGGCCTTGCCGAAGGCCCAGGCGATGCCGAGCACGAACATCAGCGCGGTGAACGCGTAGACGTTCAGGCCGATGTGGAAGGTGCGCTCGCCCTCGACGGTGAGCACGGTGAACTGCGTCTGCGGGTAGCTGAGCAGGAACAGGCAGATCCAGCTGACCCACATCACCCACCAGGTGACGGCGTGCGCACCGTACTTGTCCGACAGCCAGCCGCCGATGGCGCGCAGCACGCCGCCGGGCAGCGAGAAGCACGCGGCCAGCAGCGCCGCGACGCGGATGTCCAGCCCGTACTCGCCGACGTAGTACTGCACCATCCACAGGCTCAGCGCGACGTAGCCGCCGAACACGATGCTGTAGTACTGGCAGTACTTGAGCACCGTCGGGTCCTTCAGCGCCTGCAGCTGGTCGACGAAGCGCGTGTTGGCCGGCACCAGGTGCGACGGGTCGCTGTGGCTGAACAGCCAGAACACGATCACCGTGCCGAGCATGATCGCGGCGTAGACCTGCGGCACCATCGTCCAGCCGAACGCCACCAGGATCGCCGGCGCGACGAACTTGTTGACCGCCGCGCCCGAGTTGCCGGCGCCGTAGATGCCCATCGCCATGCCCTGCTGGTGCTTCGGGAACCAGCGCGCGACGTACGGCGTGCCCACCGAGAAAGACCCGCCGGCGAGGCCGACGAACAGGCCGATGACCAGGAAGTGCCAGAACTCGGTGGCGTAGGCCATCAGGAAGATCGCCGGCACCGTCGAGGCCATCAGCAGCGTCATCACGATGCGCCCGCCGTACTTGTCGGTCCAGATGCCCAGCGGCACGCGCACCAGCGAGCCGGTGAGCACCGGCGTGGCGGTCAGCAGCCCGAACTGCGTGGCGTTCAGCCCCAGTTCCTTCTTCAACGGGATGCCGATGACGCCGAACATCATCCACACCATGAAGCAGACGGTGAAGGCCAGGGTGCTGACGATCAGCACCGACCAGGCCTGGCGGTTGTGCTGCGGGTTGTCGGAGGCCATGACGCGCTGCCGGTGATTGCGACTGCCGCCACTGTGGCCGCACCGCCGCGCCGCGAACATCCGCCGCACAGCCAGCGCCGCCGCGGCGGAAGAACGATGCCGGCCGCGGCGCCATCGTCCGGAAGAACGAGGGGCGCGGGGCCATTGACGACGGTCAATCCCGCGGGGCGCTGCGCGACGTATAGAGGCTCGTGCGGGCGCTGCGCCGCGCCGCAGCCAGGGGAGCCCGATGCACGACGACAGCCACGCCTTCCGCCCGATCGACCCGGGACGCGTCAACACGATGGACCCGGTGGAGATGGCGTACTGGTGCCGCGAGCTCGGCTGCAGCGACAGCGAGTTGCGCGCCGCCGTCGACGCCGTCGGCGACCACGTCGCCGAGGTGCGCGAGCACCTCGCCCGGCGGCGCTGAGGCGTCGGCGGGGCGCCAACGCGACGGAGCCCCGCAGGGCCCCGTGACGGTGACGCCTCGGCGCGGGTCTACGGGCGCGCCTGGTCGGGCTGGCGGTAGTCGCACACGCCCGACGGGAAGATCTTCTTCAGCGTCGCGACCTGATCGGCGCTCGGCGTCCACGGCGCGTAGGTGCCGTCGGCGACCGCCTGCTCGACCGGCTTGAGCGCGCAGCGGTACATCGCGCCGTGGATCGGCGCACCGGCGACGGTGCGCGGCGTGCCGTACAGCGGGAACGCCTGCGTGCAGGCGCCGGCGGGGCGGGCGTCGAGGATGCCGTCCCACACGCCGCTGCCGGCGTGCATCAGCTTGCCGTCGCGGTCGAAGCACGCGTCGGTGGCCATCGGCGGCTTGTTGCCGGCGATGCCGCCCTTCGGGTTCGCGCGCAGGTTGGCCAGCCACTGGTCCATCACCGCCAGCGCCTCGAGCGTCTGGCTCGCCTTGGGCGTGTTCGGGATCGTGTCGGTGAACCAGATCACCAGGTGGTGGCTGTGGCCCATGCGGTCGAGCGTGCGCTGGCGCACCGCGAAGCTCTGGTGCGCGTTGTGCATGTCGAGCTCGCGCTCCATGTACTGGCGGTGGTCGATCGCCGGCACGTCGAGCCGGCCGTCGAACACGTGGCCGCTGGTGTAGGCCGCGCGCATCGCGAGCGGGTCACGCGCGGTGCGCGGCGCCGGTGCGTCGGGCGACGCCGCCAGGCGCATGTTCTTGCGGCTCCACGGGTCGAAGTAACCCGGGATCGTCAGCGCCTTCTGCACCTCGGCGGCACCGGTGCCGAAGAACGGGAACGTCTCCTGCGCCATCTCGCTCGGGTGCTTCCAGCCGCCGACGTGCCAGTTCAGGTGCAGGAACTCGTCCGGCGTGATCTTGCCCTCCTTCAGCGACTGCAGCCCGTATTGCACGCCGACGTTGTCGATGGTCACGCGCGCCGCGCCGCTGGCGTCGACGCCGTAGACGTTGCGCAGGTCGTCGAAGTGCGTCCAGCGGATCGCCAGGATGTCGGTGATCGGGTCCCAGAACTGCGCGTTCGGCGCCTGGCCGTACAGCGGGTTCACCGCCAGCGGCGTCAGCCCGCGCCAGGCCGGGATGCACTCGGTCGAGCCGGTCGCGCTCGCGTAGCCGAGCGCGAGCTTGAGGTCGCGCAGCGGATCGTTGACGCCCGAGAACCCCTCCTCGGCGTTGAAGCCGACAAGCCACGTGCGGTTCTTCGTCACGTGCCACTTCGGGTTCGTGCGGTCGGTGGCGTCCATGTAGTGCTCGAGCAGCTCGCAGTCGCTGACGTGGATCGTCTGCGTGACCATGTCGGGGTAGCTCTGCACCGGCAGCAGCCCGTCGAGCACGCCGGGGTAGTTGCGCGCGATGTGGTACTGCTGGATCGCGCCGCCCGAGCCGCCGAGGCCGACGGTGTACGTCGGCACGCCGTATCGCTCGATGAAGCGCTCCTTGGTCATCATCGCGGTCTCGCCGCTGAGGTTCAGGTTGTAGTGCGTGCCGGTGTTGTTGCCGCTGCTGTGCACGATGGCCCAGCCCTGGCCGAGGATGTCGGGGTTCATCGACCCGCCGTGCACCGTGCCCTGGCTGTGGCCGATCGCCACGCCGCCCTGGAACCAGTACAGCAGCTTGCCGTTCCAGCGGCTGGTGTCGTCCTGCGCCGCGGTGTCGGCCGTCGGCAGCGGCGCCAGCATCGCGATGCTGTACAGGAAGCGGTTGATCGAACCGATCTCGCGGCGCACGACGAAGTCGACGGTGCGCCCGTCGGGCAGCGTGGTCGTGCCCATGTCGGCGGGCCGGCTGCCGTCGGCAGGCAGCGCCACCAGGCCGCCGCCGCTGTGGCGGCGGTAGAAGTACGAGACGAAGGTGTCGATCGAGCAATCGCGGCTGTAGCCGATCACCTGCCCCTGGGCGTTGGTGACCCGGTAGCCCGGCGGCGTCGCGCTGTCGACCTTGGGCTGTCGGCCCACCGCGCCCTGGATGGTCGTGCAGACGAAGGGCGTCTGCTGCGGCCCGGTGAACATCGGCCCGGTGATCGGCCAGTTGGTCAGCGTGATCGCGTCGCGCACGTTGGCGTTGCGGTGCCTGACCTCGAGCCGGTTGTCGCCGGCCTTCAGCCCGCCGATCACACCCTCGAGGCCGTCGGCGACCTCCTTCAGCGCCACGTCGGCGCGGCTGCCGTTGAGCCACAGTTCGAGCTTGTCGCGCTGCCCGGGCGCGGCGCGCACGTGGATGCGCGCGTCGCCGCCCGAAACCCACTGCGCCGGGCTCGACAGCACGCTCAGCACCACGCTCATCGCCGGGTCGGCCGGGTTCGCGCGCTGGGCGGTCTCGCTGGGCGCGTTTCCAGCGCCGCCGCCGCAGGCGGCCAGCAGCGCGGCGGCCAGCGCCGCCACGGCATGCATCGATCGAATCATCGGGGGTGTCTCCATCACCCGCAGGGCGTTCTTCTGGTTCGGTGCGACGCCCCGCTGCAGGCCCCGGTGCGCCGATTGCGCCGGCCCGCCGCCGGCGCGCGCCGACCTTACCGCGCGGCCGTGAATTTCGACACCCCCGGGTTCGAGTGCCCGTGTCGCGCAGGTGACAGCGCGCCGCGCCGGATCAGAGCCCGCGCTCGGTCGCGTACACGGCGGCCTGCACGCGCGAACCCAGGTCGAGCTTGCGCAGGATGTGCTGCACGTGGATCTTCACCGTGGTCTCGGCGATGCCCAGTTCGCGCGCGATCTCCTTGTTGCTCGCGCCGCGCGCGATGCAGCGCAGGATCTCGCGCTCGCGCGGCGACAGCGCGTGGATCGCGTCGGCGCGCACGTCGGCCGGCGGCTGCGGCGCCGCCGGCGGGTGCAGCTGGCGGAACGCGTCGACGAGTTTGCCGGTCATCTCCGGGCTGACGACGGACTCGCCGGCCATCGCGCGCACGATGCTCGCGGCGAGCGCGTCGCTGTCGATGGTCTTCAGCAGGTAGCCGCTGGCGCCGGCGCGCAGCGCGGCGGCGAGGTCGCGTTCGTCCTCGCTGACGGTGAGCATCAGCACACGCGCCTGCGGCGCGGCCTCGCGCAGGCCCTGCAGCGCGTCGACGCCGGCGACGCCGGGCAGGTGGTTGTCGAGCAGGATCAGGTCGGGGCGGCGCTCGCCGGCGAGCCGCTGCGCCTGCCCGGCGTCGCCCGCCTCGCCGACGACCTCGAAGCGCCCGTCCTGCGCCAGCAGCGCGACCAGCCCGCGACGGAACAGCGTGTGGTCGTCGACGACCAGCAGGCGGATGCGCGCCACCGCCGACCTCCCCTCACGCGGCCACCGCCGCCGGCGGCGCGCCCACCGCGGCCGGCGGCGTCGCGCTGGGCAGCGTCAGCGTCACGCAGGTGCCAGCGCCCGGGACCGCGTCGACCTGCACCTGCGCACCGATGCGCCGCGCGCGTTCGTGCATGATGCCCAGCCCGACGTGCGTCTCGTCGTGCGGCGCGTCGGCGTCGAAGCCCACGCCGTCGTCGCGCACCTCGAAGCGCCACTGCGGCGCGGCCTGCACCTCGACCCACACCTCGCGCGCCTCCGCGTGCTTGCGCACGTTCGACAGCGCCTCCTGGATCACGTGCAGCACCTGCACCTGCACGTCGGGCGGCAGCGGCAGACCGTGGCCCTCGACCTGCAGGTGCGTGCGCAGCCCGCTCTGGTGCTCGAACTTGCGCAGCGTGGTGCGCAGCGCCGGCTCGATGTGCTCGCCCTGCGTGCGCGTGCGGAAGTGCACCAGCAGCTCGCGCACGTCGGCGGTGCTCTCGCGCACGCCGGCGTCGAGTTCGTCGAGCGCGCGCGCGACGGCGTCGCCGTCGCCGCGCTGCGTCGCCTGGCGCAGCAGCTGCACCTGGATCTTCAGGAACGACAGCGACTGCGCGATCGAGTCGTGCAGCTCGCGCGCCAGCAGCCCGCGCTCCTCGGCCACCGCGCTCTCGCGCTCGAGCGCGGCCACGCGCAGGCTCTCCATCGCGCTGGCCAGGTGGTGCGCGAGCGCCTCGAGCACGCCACGCTCGTCGTCGCCGAGCGTGACCGGGTGGCGGTAGAACAGGTCGACCTCGCCGAGCACGCGCTGCTGCAGGTGCAGCGGCACCGTGACCAGCGACTCGAAACCCTCGCGCGCGCAGCCCAGCGTCGCGCCCCCGTCGGGCACGATCGGCACCACGCGCGCGTTGGCCGCGGTGCTCAGCGGCTGGCCGCAGTGGCAGGTTCCGCTGGGCACGCAGCGCTCGTCGTGCGCCATCGCGGTGGGCAGGCAGTCGCCGGCGAGCAGCAGGTAGCGCTGGTTGGCCTCGTCCGACCAGCGGATCGCCGCGGCGTCGGCCCGGGCGATGCGCCGCACCTTCTGCGCGAAGCCGCGCGCCAGCTCGTCGAGCGTCGCCGCCTCGCCGAGGAACAGGCTGACCTCGTACAGCGCCGCCAGCCGCTCGCTCTGCTCCTGCAGTCGCGCGGTCTTCTCGCGCACGCGGTCCTCGAGCCCGCGGTACAGCGACTGCAGCGTCGCCGACATGCGGTTGAACCCGCGCGCGAGCTGGCCGAACTCGTCGAGGCTGGTCACCTCGACGCGCGTGTCGAAGTCGCCGCGTTCGACGCTGTGCAGGCCGCTGCGCAGCCGGCCGAGCGGCTCGATGACCAGCAGGTAGCCGGTGTACAGCAGCACCACCGCACCGCCCAGCGCCAGCGCCATCATCGCCATCTGCGACAGGTTGAGGATCGCCGTCAGGCGCGCCAGCTCGTGCTCGATGGCCAACACGAAGCGGTCGACCGAGGCGACGAAGGCGTCGGCCTGCTCGGCCGCCCGCGACGGCGGCGGCGTCGCCGCGCCGAGCCACAGCGCGCGCAGCCCGTCCCACCCGCGCACGACCTCGTCGAAGCGCGCGCGCGTGTCGGCGTTCCACGGCACGAACAGCGGGCGCAGCGCGTCGCCCTCGCGCAGCAGCTCGATGCTGTCGTCGAAAGTGCGCCCGAGCGCCTGCGCGTCGTCGGGCGTGCCGGCCTGCAGCATCGTCGCCAGCCGCCAGACCTGCATGCGCATGCGACCGGCTTCGTTGACCGCCGCCGCGCTGCCCTCGAAATGCCACGCCACCCACAGCGTCTGCCCGATCGCGAGCACGAGCAGTGCGCCCAGCACGCCGCCGATCGCCAGCAGCTTGGTGGCGACCGACCACGGGCGGCGTTGGCGCGTCATCGGCGCACTCTAGCCCGCTGCGCCGCGCACGACTTGACTTCGCTCAAGTACCACGCCCCCGCTGCCGGGCCGACCGCAGGCCGATCGGCGAGACTCCGGCAGCCGACCGACGCCCTGCGATGACCGGACCCGCCGACCCCCGCGTGCTGCCGCTGCTCGACGCGCACCGCGTCTTCGCTGCGCTGTCGCCGGCGGCGCGCGCACGGCTGGCGCAGCGCTTCGTCGTCGAGCGGCACGCCGACGGCGCCACGCTGGCCGCTGCCGGCCAGCTCGGCGAACGCCTCGCGCTGGTGCTCGACGGCCGGGTCGAACTGCACGACACGCGCCACGACGCCGCCGTGGTCGTCGAACGCGGCGCGCTGTTCGGCGCCGGCGCCGAGCCGCGCGGCGATCCGGCGACGTGGCGGGCGCAGGCGCGCGGGGACTGCACGCTGGCCTTCGTCGGCGCCGACGTCGTCGCCGCACTGTGCGCCGACGAGCCGGCGCTGGCGTTCCACCTGGCGCCGCCGCGGGCGCCGGTCGCGCCGCCGGTCGACACGCACCTGAACCTGCTGTCCACGCCGGTGCGCGCGCTGCTGCGGCGCGCACCGGTGACGCTGGCGCCGACCGCGTCGATCGCCGAGGCCGCGCGGCTGATGCGCGACGAGCGCGTGTCGTCGGTGCTGCTCGTCGAGCGCGACCACCTGCTCGGCCTGGTCACCGACCGCGACCTGCGCAACCGTGCGCTCGCCGCCGACGTCGACCCGGCGCGCCCGGTGGTCGACATCGCGACCGTCGCGCCGCTGACCATCGACGTCGCGCAGCCGGCGTTCGAGGCGCTGCGACTGATGGCGCGGCACAACATCCACCACATGCCGGTGCTCGACGGCCAGCGCGTCGCCGGCATCGTCACCGCCACCGACGTCACCGAGCAGCACGGCACCTCGGCGGTGTTCCTCGCCGGCGAGATCTACCGGCAGTCGTCGCTCGACGGGCTGATCGCCGCCGCCGGCAAGGTGCAGGCGCTGCAGCGCCACCTGGCGGCGGCGCGCGCCAGCGCCTACGCGGCCGGTCGCCTCGTGACCGCGATCACCGACGCGCTGACGACGCGGCTGCTGCAGCTGGCCGAGGCGCGCCTCGGGCCGCCGCCGGTGGACTACGCGTGGCTGGCCGCCGGCTCGCAGGCGCGCAACGAGCAGACCGCCAAGAGCGACCAGGACAACGCGCTGCTGATCGACGACGCCTACGACGCCGCGGCACACGGCGCGTACTTCGAGGCGCTCGCGCAGCAGGTCAACGACGGGCTCGCCGCCTGCGGCTACGTGCACTGCCCGGGCGACATGATGGCGCGCAACGCCGCCTGGCGGCAGCCGCGCCGGCGCTGGCTCGCCTACTTCCACCACTGGACCGACGAGCCCGAGCCGATGGCGCTGGTGCTGACCTGCGTGTTCTTCGACCTGCGCTGCGTCTACGGCCGCGACGACCTGCTCGAGTCGCTGCGCCGCGACGTGCTGCAGCACACGCGGCACAACGGCCTGTTCCTCGCGCACATGGTCGCCAACGCGCTGACGCACCGTCCGCCGATCGGCCTGTTCGGCGGCATCGCGGTGGCGCGCTCGGGCGAGCACCGCGGCACCATCGACCTGAAGCACCAGGGCATCGTGCCGATCGTCGACCTGGCGCGCATCGTCGCGCTGGCCGGCGGGCACCCGCAGGTCGGCACGCACGAGCGCCTGTCGGTGGCCGGCCGCGACGGCGAGATCGGCGAGCGCGACGCGCGCGACCTGCGCGACGCGCTCGAGTTCCTCGGCAGCCTGCGCCTGCAGCACCAGGCGCGCCAGACCGCCGCCGGGCTCGCCCCCGACAACCACCTTCCCCTCGACGAGCTGTCGAGCTTCGAGCGCGACCAGCTGAAGGACGCGTTCGCGGTGGTGCAGCGCGTGCAGAACGCGCTGGCGCAGCGCTACCGGCTCTGAGCGTGCGCCGCGGGCCCGAGGCCGCCCGACGCGCGCCGGTCAGGCGTTGACCATGCCGAAGATCATGAAGTAGATCAGCGCACCCAGTGCCGCCGACACCGGCACCGTGACCAGCCAGGCCGCGACGATCTTCACCAGCTCCGAGCGCTTGACCAGGTCCTCGCGGTACACCCGCTTGAGCTGCTTGCGCTCGAACTTGCTCAGGTCGGCGGCCGCGGTGTGGCGCTTGAGCGCGTCGAGCATCTCGCGCTTGCGCTCGAGCGAGGCGCGCAGGAAGTCGTCGAGGAAGCGGTCGACGACCTCCTTGTCCTGGCCCGCGTGGTGCATGCGGATGAAACCGATCGCGTGCGCGTGCGGGCGGTGCAGCAGCTCGCGCAGGAAGCCCACGCCGAACACGCCGCCGACCGCGATGTGCGTCGAGCTCACCGGCAGGCCGAGCTGCGACGCGACGATCACCGTCACCGCGGCGGCCATCGCCACGCAGTAGGCGCGCATCTGGTCGAGCTCGGTGATCTCGCTGCCGACCTTGCGGATCAGCCGCGGACCGTACAGCAGCAGCCCGATCGAGATGCCGACGGCGCCGACCACCATCACCCACGGCGGGATCGCCGCCTGTCCCGACACCGAGCCGCTGCGCACTGCGTCGACCACCGCCGCCAGCGGCCCCACCGCGTTGGCCACGTCGTTGGCACCGTGCGCGAAGCTCAGCAGCGCGGCGGCGAAGATCAGCGGCCAGGTGAACAGCCGGTTGATGCCCTGGCGGCTGTTCTCGAGCGTCGTCGACGCGCGGCGCACCGCACGCGCCGCGAGCCAGGTGGCGGCGACGCCGGCGACCGCGCCCACGGCCAGCGCCGTCGCGAAGCCGACGTGCCACACGCGGTTCAGGCCCTTGAGCGCGAGGTAGGTCGTGAAGGCCAGCGCCATCAGCCCGATCAGCCACGGCACCACGCGTCGCGCCGCCTCGACCATGTCGTCGCGATACAGGATGCGGTGCGTGATCCAGTACAGCAGCGCGGCGGCGACCAGCGCGCCGAGCACCGGCGAGATGACCCAGCTGGCGGCGATCTCGCCGAGCTGCGACCAGTTCGCCGCCTGCATGCCGCCGGCGGCCAGCCCGGCGCCGAGCACCGCGCCGACGATCGAGTGCGTGGTCGACACCGGCGCGCCCATCGCGGTGGCGACGTTGAGCCAGATCGCGCCGGCCAGCAGCGCCGCGGTCATCAGCCAGATGAAGCGGTCGGTACCCTCGATCGCGCCGGCGTCGATGATGCCCTTCTGGATCGTCGCGACGACGTCGCCGCCGGCGATCAGCGCGCCAGCCGCCTCGAACACCGCGGCGATGACCAGCGCGCCGAGCATCGAGATCGCGCGCGATCCGACCGCCGGGCCGACGTTGTTGGCCACGTCGTTGGCGCCGATGTTCATCGCCATGTAGCCGCCGATCACCGCCGCGGCGATCAGCATCGCGCCGTGCGGGCCGCTGACGCCCTGCGTCAGGCTCGCGTAGAGCATCACGAGCACGACGAAGATCACGCCGATGCCCAGCCGCAGCGAGTCGTTGCGCGCGCGCTTGCCCGCCTTCTCGAGGCGGGCGATGTTCTGGAATTCCATCGAGGCTGGCGCGGGCGGCCGCCGGTGGCCGCGCACGCGGGCGCATTATCCCGGGGCCGCGCCACGTGCCCGGCGCGCCGCGCGTTCACGGCACCCGGCAGACCTTCATCATGTTCGTGCCGCCGGGGTAGCCCATCGGCTCGCCGCAGGTGATCGCGTACGTGTCGCCGGGCTTGAGCGCGCCGCGTGCCACCAGCAGCGCCTCGGCGTCGCGAAGCGCCTCGTCGCGGTCGTTGTGCACCGGCATCAGGATCGGGCGCACGTTGCGGTACAGCGCCATGCGCCGCTGCGTGACCAGCTGCGTGGTCATGCCGTAGATCGGCACCGCGATCTTGTAGCGGCTCATCCACAGCGCGGTCGACCCGCTCTCGGTGAGCGCGAGGATCGCGCGGCAGCCCAGGTGGTGCGCGGTGAACAGCGCGCCCATGGCGATGCTCTGGTCGATGCGACCGACGTGGCGGTTGGCGAAGTCGGCGTCGACGCGGCTGTAGTCCTCGGCGCGCTCGGCGGCCTCGCAGATCGAGGCCATCGCCTCGACCGTCTCGACCGGGTACTTGCCGGTGGCCGTCTCGGCGCTGAGCATCACCGCGTCGGTGCCGTCGTGCACCGCGTTGGCCACGTCGCTGACCTCGGCGCGCGTGGGCACCGGGTTGACGATCATGCTCTCCATCATCTGCGTCGCGGTGATCACCACCTTGTCCAGCGAGCGCGCGAGCTTGATCATGCGCTTCTGCAGCGCCGGCACCGCGGCGTTGCCGACCTCGACCGCGAGGTCGCCGCGCGCGACCATGATGCCGTCGCTGGCCTTGAGGATCGCCTCGAGCTGCGGGATCGCCTCGCTGCGCTCGATCTTCGCGATCAGCCCGGGCTTGTGGCGCCACGGCTCGCCGGCGACGTTGGCCAGCTGGCGCGCCATCTCCATGTCGGTGGCGCTCTTCGGGAAGCTCACCGCGAGGTACTCGCACTGGAACGACATCGCGGTCCTGATGTCGTCCATGTCCTTGGCGGTCAGCGCCGGCGCGGTCAGCCCGCCGCCGCGCTTGTTGATGCCCTTGTTGTTGCCGAGCACGCCGCCGACCTTGACCACGGTGTGGACCGCCTCGCCGCGCACCGCCTCGACCTGCAGCACGAGCAGGCCGTCGTTGAGCAGCAGCGTGTCGCCGGGGCGCACGTCGCGCGGCAGCTCCTTGTAGTCGAGGCCGACGCGCTGGTGGTCGCCGAGCCCGGCGTGGCTGGCGTCGAGCACGAACGGCTGGCCGGGCTCGAGCACCGTCTGCCCGCCCTCGAACTGGCCGACGCGGATCTTCGGCCCCTGCAGGTCGGCCATGATCGCGACCTCCTTGCCGGCGCGCTGCGCCGCCTCGCGCACCGCGTGCGCGCGTTCGACGTGGTCGGCCGCGGTGCCGTGCGAGAAGTTCAGCCGCACGACGTCGACACCGGCGGCGATCAGGCGCTCGAGCATCTCGGGCGACGACGACGCCGGCCCGATGGTGGCGACGATCTTGGTCTGGCGGGGCATGAGGGTCTCCGGTGGCACGGCGCGCGCGCCGGTGCGGCAGCGATTATCGCGACGCCCACCCGCCGGCACGCCGCGCGGAGGCGGCGCGCCGGGGTGCGTGTCGCCGGCGGGAAGATGCGGGTCAGCGGACCTGCGCCGCCGCGTCGGCGACGGACAGCGCGGTCATGTTGACGACGCGGCGCATCGTCGCCGACGGCGTCAGGATGTGCACCGGGCGCGCGGCGCCGAGCAGCACCGGGCCGATGGTCACGCCGTGGCCGCCGGTGACCTTGAGCACGTTGAACAGGATGTTCGCCGCGTCGAGGTTGGGCAGCACCAGCAGGTTGGCCTCGCCGTCGAGCGCCGAGTCGGCGAGGAAGCGGCGGCGGATCTGCGGGTCGAGCGCGGCGTCGCCGTGCATCTCGCCGTCGCAGGCGACGTCGGGCGCCATCGCGCGAAAGCGTTCCACGGCGGCGCGCATGCGCCGCGCCGCCGGCCGCTTCGACGAGCCGAAGCACGAGTGCGACAGGAACGCCACCTTCGGCGGCAGGCCGAAGCGGCGCAGCTCGTCGGCGGCCATCAGCGCGATCTCGGCGAGCTGCTCGGCGTCGGGTTCGTCGTTGACGAAGGTGTCGGCGATGAACAGCGTGCGGCCCTCGAGCATCAGCGCGTTCATCGTCGCGAAGGTCTTCGCGCCGGGCTTCAGCCCGATGACGTCGCGCACGTGCTCGAGGTGCGCGTCGAAGCGCCCGACCAGGCCGGTGAGCATCGCGTCGGCCTCGCCGCGGCGCACCATCAGCGCCGAGATCAGCGTGTTCGAACGCCGCACCGCGGCCTTGGCCATCTCGGGCGTCACGCCCTCGCGCTTCATCAGCGCGTGGTACAGCTCCCAGTACTCGCGGTAGCGCGGGTCGTCCTCGGGGTCGGTGACGTCGAAGTCGACGCCGCGCTTCAGGCGCAGCCCGGCGCGCTCGATGCGCATGTCGATCACCGCGCGGCGCCCGACCAGGATCGGCTGCGCCAGCCGCTCGTCCTTGACCACCTGCACCGCGCGCAGCACGCGCTCGTCCTCGCCGTCGGCATAGACGACGCGCGCCGGGTGCGCCTTCGCGGCGACGAACACCGGGCGCATGACCATGCCGGTCTGGTAGACGAAGCGCGTCAGCGACTGGCGGTACGCGTCGAGGTCGGCGATCGGCCGCGTCGCCACGCCCGACTCCGCCGCCGCCTGCGCCACCGCCGGCGCGATGCGCAGGATCAGCCGCGAGTCGAACGGGGTGGGGATGATGTAGTCGGGGCCGAAGCGCAGGTCCTGCCCGGCGTAGGCGCCGGCCACCTCGTCGCTGATCTCGGCCTTGGCCAGCGCGGCGATCTCGCGCACGCAGGCCAGCTTCATCGCCTCGGTGATCTTCGTCGCGCCGCAGTCGAGCGCGCCGCGGAAGATGTACGGGAAGCACAGGACGTTGTTGACCTGGTTCGGGTAGTCCGAGCGGCCGGTGGCGATGATGCAGTCGGGCCGCGCCTGCTTGGCCAGCTCGGGGCGGATCTCCGGCTCGGGGTTGGCCAGCGCGAGGATGATCGGCTTGTCGGCCATCGTCGCGACCATCTCCGGCGTCAGCACGCCGGCGGCCGAGCAGCCGAGGAACACGTCGGCGCCGCGCACGACGTCGGCCAGCGTGCGCGCGTCGGTGCGCTGGCAGTAGCGCTGCTTGCTCTCGTCGAGGCGGCCGGCCCGCGCGTCGTCGCGCTCGGACTGGATCACGCCCTTGCTGTCGACGACGAAGACGTGCTCGCGCCGCACGCCCAGCCCGACCATGATGTCCAGGCACGCGATCGCCGCGGCGCCGGCGCCCGAGCACACCAGCCGGATCGCGCCGAGGTCCTTGCCGACCAGCTCGAGCCCGTTGAGCAGCGCCGCGCCGGAGATGATCGCGGTGCCGTGCTGGTCGTCGTGGAACACCGGGATCTTCATGCGCTCGCGCAGCTTGCGCTCGATCGTGAAGCACTCGGGCGCCTTGATGTCCTCGAGGTTGACGCCACCCAGCGTCGGCTCGAGCGCGGCGATGATCTCGACCAGCTTGTCGGGGTCCTTCTCGGCGAGCTCGATGTCGAACACGTCGATGCCGGCGAACTTCTTGAACAGGCAGCCCTTGCCCTCCATCACCGGCTTGCCCGCCAGCGGGCCGATGTCGCCCAGCCCGAGCACCGCGGTGCCGTTGGTGACCACGCCGACCAGGTTGCCGCGCGAGGTGTACTCGGCGGCCAGCGTCGGGTCGTCCTCGATCGCCAGGCAGGCGTAGGCCACGCCGGGCGAGTAGGCCAGCGACAGGTCACGCTGGTTGCTCAGCGGCTTGGTCGGCGTGACGGCGATCTTGCCGCGCGTGGGCGTGCGGTGGTACTCGAGCGCGGCGTCGCGCAGGGCCAGCTCGGCGGGCGCCAGCGGCTTGGACATGGACTGTCTCCTGGTCGGTTTCTGGGGACGGCCCGCAGCGTACCGCGTGGGCGGTCGATTGCCACCCCCCGTGCAGCAAAAGCAGCTTTGACCGGCACGGCGCAGGTGAGACCCGCGCCGGCGCGACTCAGCCCTGCGCGCGGCGCGTCAGGATCTCGAACGCCGGCAGCGTCTTGCCCTCGAGCACCTCGAGGAAGGCGCCGCCGCCGGTCGAGATGTAGCCGATGTCCTTGTCGATGCCGTACTTGGCGATCGCCGCCAGCGTGTCGCCGCCGCCGGCGATGCTGAACGCCGGGCTCGCCGCGATCGCCCGCGCAACCGTCTCGGTGCCGTGCGCGAACGCCTCGAACTCGAAGACGCCGACCGGCCCGTTCCAGACGATCGTGCCGGCGGCCTTCAGCCTGTCGGCGAGTTGCGCCGCGGTCCGCGGGCCGATGTCGAGGATCAGGTCGTCGGCGGCCACGTCGGCCGCGGCCTTGACCGTGGCGGCCGCGTCGGCCTTGAACTCCTTGGCGACGACGACGTCGACGGGGATCGGCACCTCGGCGCCGCGTGCGCGCATCGCCTCGATCACCGCCTTCGCGTCGCCGACCAGGTCGGGCTCGGCGAGGCTCTTGCCGATCGGCAGCCCGGCGGCGAGCATGAAGGTGTTGGCGATGCCGCCGCCGACGATCAGCCCGTCGACGTTCTTCGACAGGCTCTGCAGGATCGTCAGCTTGGTGCTGACTTTGCTGCCGGCGACGATCGCCAGCAGCGGACGCTTCGGGCTGCTCAGCGCTTTCGTGATCGCGTCGATCTCGGCGGCCAGCAGCGGGCCGGCGCAGGCCACCGGCGCGAACTGCGCGATGCCGTAGGTGCTGGCCTCGGCGCGGTGCGCGGTGCCGAACGCGTCGTGCACGAAGATGTCGCACAGCGCGGCCATCTTGCGCGCCAGCGCCTCGTCGTTCTTCTTTTCGCCCCGGTTGACGCGGCAGTTCTCGAGCAGCACCACCTGCCCCGGCGCGACGTCGACGCCGTCGACCCAGTTCGCGACCAGCAGCACCTGGCGCTGCAGCAGTTCGCCCAAGCGCGCCGCCACCGGCGCCAGCGAGTCCTCGGGCTTGAACGCGCCCTCGGTCGGACGGCCGAGGTGGCTCGTGACCATCACCGCGGCGCCGGCGTCGAGCGCCATGCGGATGCACGGCACCGAGGCGCGGATGCGCGTGTCCTCGGTGATGCGGCCGGCGTCGTCCTGCGGCACGTTGAGGTCGGCACGGATGAACACGCGCTGGCCGGCGACGCGGCCCTGCGCGACGAGGTCGGCGAATCGAAGGACGTTCATGGGTGGGGTCTCCGGCGGATGCACTGTCGCACGCGCGGCCAACGCGCCGCGCCCGGCCGCCATTGTGCGGCCGCCGCTACCAGCCCAGCCCGAGGCGCAGCGCCAGCACGACCGCGGTGCCGACGACGATCGTGCCCAGGATGTCGCGGCGCCACACAAACCAGGCGCCGGCCGCGGCGACGGCGAACAAGCGCGCGTCGCGCCAGGTGTCGATCAGGCGGCCGTCGGTCATCAGCACCTCGGGCGCGATCACCGCGGCCAGCGCCGCGACCGGCGCGTAGCGCAGGCCCTCGAGCAGCCAGCGCGGCATCGGCAGCTCGCGCTGCGAGAGGAAGAATAACGCGCGCGTGACCAGCGTGACCAGCCCCAGGCCGGCGATGGTCAGCAGCGTCTGCGCCGTGGTCACCGCACGGCCCCGCGCTTGCCGCGGGCCCAGCGCCACGCGGTACGGCGCCCGCTGCCGGGGGGCCGCGCGTGGTCGACGAGCAGCGCGATGGCCACCGCGGCGGCGATCGCCACGACGATGTTCAGCCGCAGCGGCAGCGCGTACGCCGCCACGGCGGCGCAGCCCGCGACGGCCGCGGCGACCCAGCTCGCGCGGTCCTTGAGCATCGACCAGGCCACCCCGAGCAGCGCCAGCGTGCCGGCAAAGCCCAGCCCCCAGTGCGTGGGCACGCGGTCGGCAAGCAGGATGCCGGCCAGCGACGGCAGCTGCCACGCGCTCCAGTTCGTGACCACGCCGCCCCAGAAGTACGGCAGCTGCTCGGGCGCCGGCTTCGGCTCGGGGAAGCGCCGCATGAACAGCACGTAGTTCAGGTCGCCGGTGAAGTAGCCCACGCGCAGCCGCGCCGCCAGCGGCAGGTGCACGAAGTACGGTCGCCACTGCGCGCTGAAGATCAGGAACCGCAGGTTGACGCAGAACGCCGTCGCCAACACGACCCACACCGGTGCCCCCGAGGTGATCAGCGGCAGCGCCGCCAGCTGCGCGCTGCCGGCATACGCCACCAGCGACATCAGCACCGCCAGCGGCACGGCCAGCCCGCTCTTGACCATCGCCACGCCGGTGACCAGGCCCCACGCGGCGATGCCCAGCGCGACGCCGGTCATCTCGCGCGCACCGCGGCGGAACTCGGGGTGGCGCCACGCCGGCAGCGTCGGCGCCCCGGGGGAAGCATGCATTGCAGGATTGTCGCCACGCCCGCCCGGCCGCGCTGGCGCTCGGGCTTGGTCGCGGCAGCGCGATCCGTTCGGGGGTGCGCCGCGCGCCACCCGACCCGCGGCCGTCAGCGCCGCTTGCGTACCCGGCCGCTGCCGAGGATCGACGTGGTCAGCGCCGGGTCGCCGTCGTACTCGACGTCGCCGGAGCCGGCGATCGTCACGTCGAGCGTGCGCCCGGCCTGCACGCGCACGTCGCCGCTGCCGGCGATCTCGACGCGCACCGCGTCGGCACGCAGCGCACGCGCGTCGACCTCGGCGCTGCCCGCCACCGACAGCCGCAGCCGCTGCACACTGCCGTCGGCCACCGCGTCGCCGCTGCCGGCCAGCGACAGCGTCAGCGCCGGCGTCGTCACGCGGTGCACGCGCAGGTCGCCCGAGCCGGCCATGCGCAGCGCCAGCGCGGGCACCGACAGGTCCTCGATGCGCACGAGGCCCGAACCGCGGGCGTCGACGGCATCGATCCGGCGCGCCTCGACCTCGACGCGCACCGCCGAGCGCAGCTGCAGCGGCGCCGTGCCGGCGGGCGCGACGACCAGCGTCGGCACGCCGTCGCGGCCGGGTTCGACGCGCGTCGCGATGCGGTCGATCACGTCGGCCGCAGCCTCGACGGTGACGCGGTCGACGGCGCCGGGGCGCACGACCAGGTCGAACGGACCGCGCAGGTCGATCGCGCGGAAGCCCGCGACGTCGCGGGCCTGGCGCAGCGTGTCGCGGGCCCACGCCGCGCCGGACCAGGGCGCTGCGAACGCGGCCAGGGCGACGAGCCAGCGCCGTCGCGCGTCGGTCGACGCACGATCGTCGGGCGCCGGGCGGTGGGGCATGCGGCGGGACATGCGCGGATTCTCGTCGGCCGCGTGGCGTGGCCACCAGCGCCCCGCGACGTGCCGCCGCTGCGGCCGACGGGCTGCCGCCGGCGCCGACCGAACGCGCTCAGGACGGCCGGCGGGTGGCGTCGTCGCCGCCGGCGGCGGTCGGCGGGGTGAGCTGCGGCGCCACCGGCGCGATGTCGTTCTCGCGCATGTAGTCGTTCATCTCGCGCCAGCCGGCGTAGATCGCCGACTTGTCGGCCTTGCGGTTGAGCGCGTAGCAGTCCTCGATCGCGCGGGCGGCGTGGCGGCACGCGGCGCCGATCGCGTGGCCCTCGGCGGCGCGGCGCTCGGCCACCTTGGACGGCGTGTCCAGCCCGAGCTGGTCGCAGCCGGCCAGCAGCGCGGCAGCGAGCGCGAGGGCGGCAACGCGGGATGCGGTCGAGGTCACGCCGGCGTATCGGCAGCGACGCGGCGGAACTTGAGCGCCCGTCGCGGACCCGCGGCGTTCAGGCGCGCGCCATCGCCAGCAGCCGCTGCACCCGCTCCTCGGTCGACGGGTGGGTGCTGAACAGCCCGCGCAACCCGCCGCCCGCCAGTGGGTTCATGATCATCATCTGCGCCGTCTCGGGGTGGCGCTCGGCGGCTTCCAGCGGGATGCCCTGCGCCGCGCGCTGGATCTTCTGCAGCGCGCTGGCCAGCGCCTGCGGGTCGCCGCTGATCTCGGCGCCGCCGCGGTCGGCCTCGAACTCGCGCGCGCGGCTGATCGCCATCTGGATCAGGCTGGCTGCCAGCGGCGCGAGGATCATCATCGCGAGGCCGGCGATCGGGTTGGCCGGGCGGCCCTCGCTGTCGCGCCCGCCGAACAGCATCGCGAAGTGGGCCAACATCGAGATCGCGCCGGCCATCGTCGCGCTGACGGTGCTGATCAGGATGTCGCGGTGCTTCACGTGAGCCAGTTCGTGCGCCATCACGCCGCGCACCTCGCGTTCGCCGAGCCTGCGCAGCAGCCCGGTCGTCGCCGCGACCGCCGCGTGCTGCGGGTTGCGCCCGGTGGCGAAGGCGTTCGGCGCGTCCTCCTCGATCAGGTAGACCCTGGGCATCGGCAGCCCGGCGCGCTGCGCCAGCTCGGCGACCATGCGGTGGAACTGTGGCGCGCTCGTCGCGTCGACCTCGTGCGCGTTGTACATCTTCAGCACCAGCTTGTCGCTGAACCAGTAGCTGAAGAAGTTCATGCCCAGCGCCACCACCAGTGCCAGCACCATGCCCTGTTGGCCGCCGATCATCTGGCCCAACGCCATGAACAGCGCGGTGATCGCCGCCATCAGCATGGCGGTCTTCATCAGGTTGAACACGTCGCACTCCTCGCGGAAAGGTGCCCGGCAGATGCGGCCGGAGGCCGCGGTTTCAATCTCAATCGCCGCCGGCCGGCGGCAGGCGGCTGCCCGGCGTCGGCGCTCGCGACTGCAGGAACGCCGCCGCGCCGACGCGCCGGCCGCCGGGGCGCTGCAGTTCGACCAGCTCCAGCGCACCGCGCCCGCAGGCGACGACCAGCCGGCCGCCGCCCGCGACGAGCACCGTGCCGGCGGGCGCCGGCGGCAGGTCGTCGCGTGGCGCGGCACGCCACAGCTTGACGCTCTCGCCGTCGAGCTCGAAGTGCAACCCGGGCGCGGGGTCGAAGGCGCGGACGCGGCGCGCGATCTGCGCGGCGTCGGCGCGCCAGTCGACGCGCGCCTCGCGCCGGTCGATCTTGCGCGCGTAGGTCACGCCCTCGGGCGGCTGCGGCGTGCGCCGCAAGGTGCCGGCGGCGGCGTCGCGCAGCGCCTGCACCACCAGACGCGCGCCGAGCGCGGCGAGGCGGTCGTGCAGCGTTGCGGCGGTGTCGTCGGCGGCGATCGGCAGCGCCTGCGCGAGCAGCATGTCGCCGGTGTCGAGGCCCTCGTCCATCTGCATGATGGTCACGCCGGTGCTCGCATCGCCGGCCTCGATCGCACGCTGGATCGGCGCGGCGCCCCGCCAGCGCGGCAGCAGCGACGCGTGGATGTTCAGGCAGCCCAGGCGCGGCAGCTCGAGCACCCAGCGCGGCAGGATCAGCCCGTAGGCGGCGACGACCAGCAGGTCGGGGCGCGCCGCCGCCAGCGCGTCGCGCGCCGCACGCGCATCGCCGGCGAACCGACCGTCCAGGCGCAGGCCCTGCGGCTGCGCCACCGCGATGCGCAGCGCCTGCGCCAGCCGCTTGACCGGCGAGGCCTGCAGCTTCAGCCCGCGCCCGGCCGGGCGGTCGGGCTGGGTCAGCACCAGCGGGACGACGAAGCCGGCGTCGGCGATCGCGGCCAGCGCGATGCGTGCGAACTCGGGGGTGCCGGCGAAGGCGACGCGCAACGGCGGCGCGTCAGACACGCTGCTCCTCGCGCACCTTCTTCAGCATCTTGCTGCGGATGCGCTCGCGCTTGAACGGGCTGAGGTACTCGACGAAGACCTTGCCGAGCAGGTGGTCCATCTCGTGCTGCACGCACACCGCGGTGAGGCCCTCGGCCTCGAACTCGTACGGTTCGCCGTCGCGACCGAGCGCGCGCACCTTCACGCGCGCGTGACGCTCGACGCGGTCGTAGATTGCCGGCACCGACAGGCAGCCCTCGTCGGCGAAGCTCTTGTCGTCGCTGCGTTCGACGATCTCGGGATTGATCAGCACGCGCGGCTGGTCGTGCGTCGGCGAGGTGTCCATCACGATCACCTGCTCGTGCACGTCGACCTGAGTCGCGGCGAGCCCGACGCCGTCGGCGGCGTACATCGTCTCGAGCATGTCGTCGACCAGGCGGCGGATGCGCTCGTCGACCACCGCCACCGGCCTGGCCACCGTGTGCAGCCGCGGATCGGGGTAGCGCAGGATCGTCAACTGGGCCATGGCGTGCAAGGCGGCAACGCGTGCCGGGCCGGCACGCCTGCGAGGCGACCGATGAGGCCCGGTTTCATTGCGGTATCAAGACGTTATGGGCAGAATCTTCCGGAAATGGTGAGCATTTTCGCCGATCGGCGCCGCGCCGGCCCAGGCATGCTCCGATAACCTCGCGGGTGGCGATTGTGCATCGACCGCCTGCCGTACGCGTTGGGACCCCGTGGAGAGCCTGTTCATGCTGCGACGCCCGCCTGCCTGCGCCCCCGTCCGCCGTCGCACGGCGCTGCTCGTCGCCGGCCTGTGCCTCGGCGGCGTCGCGGTGCCGGCGCTCGCCGCCGACCGTCCCGTCCTGCCGCAGTGGCGCGCGACCGCCGAGCAGGTCGCGCAGGCCGGCGTGCCGCTGGCCGAACTGGCGCCCGACGCGCCCGACAGCTACACCGTCAAGCGTGGTGACACGCTGTGGGACATCTCCAAGCTGTTCCTGCGCAGCCCGTGGCGCTGGCCCGAGCTGTGGGGCATGAACCTCGAGCAGATCCGCAACCCGCACCTGATCTACCCGGGCCAGTTGCTGGTGCTCGAACGCGTCGACGGCCGCGCGCGGCTGCGCCTGGCGCAGCAGGTGGGTGGTACGCCGACGGTCAGGCTGTCGCCGCGCGTTCGCTCCGAGGCCGTGGGCGACGGCGCGATCGCCGCGATCCCGCTGCACCTGATCGCACCGTTCCTCAACGAGGCGGTGGTGTTCGACGGCGACCAGCTCGCCGCGGCGCCGCGTGTGGTCGCGGCGCCGGAGGGCCGCGTCATGATGTCGCGCGGCGACACCGCGTACGTGCGCGGCGACGTCACCGACGTGCGCGACTGGCGCGTGTTCCGCGAGGCGCGGCCCCTCGTCGACCCGGTCACGCGCGAGGTGCTGGGCTACGAGGCGCGCTACGTCGGCACCGCCGAGTACCTGCGCCCCGGCGAGGTGCGCAAGCTCGCCGACGGCGCCGACGAACTGGTGCCGGCGACGTTCCGCGTCACCGGCGTGCGCGAGGAGATCGGCATCGGCGACCGCCTCGCGCCGGTGACCGAGCGCGACTTCGCCAGCTTCGCACCGCACGCACCAGCGCAGCCGCTCGACGGGCGCATCGTCTCGATCTACGGCGACTCGCTGACCGCCGGCCAGAACCAGATCGTCGCGCTCAACCGCGGCCGCAAGGACGGCCTCGAGCGCGGCCACGTGCTGGCGCTGTGGCGCGACGGCACGCGCGTGCCCGACCGCACCGACCCGAAGCGCCCGATGATCAAGCTGCCCGACGAGCGCCACGGTCTGCTGTTCGTGTTCCGCACCTTCGACCGCGTGTCGTACGCGCTGATCGTCAACGTGCAGGACCCGGTGCGCCCCGGCGACCGCTTCACCCAGCCCTGACGCCCGCCGCACGGACGGGCGGCGCACCGATGGCCGGCGTCGACGACGAGCTCGGCGGCTGGCTGCGCCTGCTGCTGACCCCCGGCGTCGGCCGCGACACGGCGCGCCGCCTGCTCGCCACGTTCGGCAGCGCGCAGGCCGTGTTCGACGCGTCGCCGGCGGCACGCGCCGCGTGCGTCGGCCCCGCGCAGCGTGATGCGCTGGGCGCCGAGCCCGACGGCTGGCGCGCGCAGTGCGACGCCGCCGCGGCCTGGCTGGCCAGCGACGGGGAGCGGCGCATCGTCACGCTCGGCGACGCGCTGTACCCGGCGGCGCTGCTGCACACCCCCGACCCGCCGCTGCTGCTGTTCCTGCACGGGCGCGTCGAACGGCTGGCGCGCGACGCGCTGGCCATCGTCGGCAGCCGCCACCCGACACCGCAGGGGCGCGACAACGCGCGCGCCTTCGCCGCGCACTTCAGCCGCGCCGGCTGGTGCGTCGTCTCCGGGCTGGCTGCGGGCATCGACGGTGCCGCGCACGAGGGCGCGCTCGACGGCGACGGCGGCACGATCGCCGTGCTTGGCACCGGCATCGACCGCATCTACCCGGCGCGCCACCGCACGCTGACGCACCGCATCGCGCACGACGGTCTGCTGGTCAGCGAGTTCCCGCTGGGCACGCCGCCGCTGCCGCCGAACTTCCCGCAGCGCAATCGGGTGATCGCCGCGCTGGCGCGCGGCACCCTGGTGGTCGAGGCGGCGCTGCAGTCGGGCTCGCTGATCACCGCGCGCCTGGCCGCCGAGTCCGGCCGCGAGGTGTTCGCGATCCCCGGGTCGATCCACTCGCCGCTGTCGCGCGGCTGCCACGCGCTGATCAAGCAGGGCGCCAAGCTGGTCGAGACCGCCGACGACGTGCTCGCCGAATTCGGCGCGCCGCGCCCCCCGGCGGCGACGACCGGCGCCACCCCGGCCGCGGGCGCGGACCCGCTGCTCGACGCGCTCGGCCACGACCCGGCCACGCTCGACGCGCTGTGCGCGCGCACCGGCTGGTCGGCCGCGGCGCTCGCCGCGCGGCTGCTCGAGCTCGAACTCGACGGTCACGTGCAGCGGCTGCCCGGCGGGCTGTACCAGCGCCGCGAACGCGCCTGACGTCTGCCCGCGCTGCGGCGCGCCTCGGCGTGCATGTCGACGCCGCCGGGCAATTCCCGACTGCCGGTCATGGCGCCGAAGACGTCGATCCGCGCGCCGGGGTGCTCGGTTATAGTGGTTCGATGTTCGACGTGCTCGTGTACCTCTACGAGAACTACTGGCGACCCGACGCCTGCCCGAGCCACGACCAGCTGGCGCGCAAGCTGACCGCGGTCGGGTTCGAGTCGGACGAGATCCAGGAGGCGCTGACCTGGCTGGACGGCCTCGCTCAGGCCGCCGAGTCGTACACCGGGCGGCAGAGTGAGCACGGGCTTCGCGTCTATTCGTCCGCGGAGCAGGAGCGCCTGGGCACCGAGTCGATCGGCTTCCTCAGCTTCCTCGAAGCCGCGGGCGTGCTGCCGCCACCGATGCGCGAGATGGTGATCGACCGCGCGATGGCGCTGGGCACTGGCCCGCTCGACCTCGAGGACCTGAAGATCATCGTGCTGATGGTGTTCTGGAGTCTCGGCGAGGAACCCGATGCGCTGATCCTCGACGAACTGCTCGTCGAGGCCGACGAACGCTCGATCCACTGACTTCGCGGCCTGTGCGCCGCTTTCGCGGCCGCGACGTGCCGCGTATGCCGTTCGAGCAGCCGCCGCGGATGCGGTTTCGCCGGTCCGCTGCCGGCGCCCGGGGGTTGGGTCAATTCAACAGCCGCGACGGGTCGACATCGAGCTTGGCCAGCGCGGTGCGCGTGGCCCGCACGGTCAGCGACTCGTCCTGCGCCGGTTGCAGCAGCCCGGCCTGCAGGAACGCGGCCAGCGGCTGGCGCTGGAACAGCACGCAACGCCCCGACGAGGCGACGAACAGCGACAGCTGGCCACGCAGACCGCGCCACGCGAGCTGCACCGGCTCGAGCCGGTCGCGGTAGTCGAGCATGAACCAACTGCCCACCTGCAGTTCGCGCGCCCAGGCCAGCATCGCCGCCGTCGGCATCGACCCGCCGCCGGTCACCACCTCGAGCTCCGAGTTCTCGTAGCCCGACAGGTCGAGCACCACCGACTCGTCGATCTGCAGGTGCGCGGTCGCGGGCAGCATCTCCTCGAGGCTCTCGAGACGCTCCTTCAGCTCGTCGAGCCGGTCGTCGGGGATCGCCGCCGCCTTCGCGGTGAACGCCGCGGCCAGCGCGTTGTTCAGCTCGGCGATGCGCTCGTCCTGCCGCTCGGTGGTGTAGCCGGCCTGCGCCATCCCGTCGCGCAGCGTCTTCAGCAACGGCGGCAGGCGGCGGATCACCTCGGCGCGCTCCTCGCGCGTGACCTTGGCGCCGGCGGACCAGATCAGGTCGGCGGCGGCGCGCTTCATCGCCTTGGTCTGCTCGCTGTTTGCGCCGGTCTTCAGTGCCGACATCGCCAGCACGTCGGCCCAGACCTGGAACAGGAACTGGCGCACGCCCTCCTGCACCGGCACGCTCTCGAGCATCCTGCGCAGCTCGATCGTGTACTGGATCGCCTTCTCCTCGCGCTGCTCGACCTGCTGCGCCAGCGACACGCCCTTGCGGCTGGCCTCGTTGGCGTCCTTGAAGTAGTGCTCGAGGAAACGCTCGAACTCGACGAGCACGGTCTGGAACACGCGCCGGCCGGTGTCGGGATAGGCCTCGACGACCTGCACGATGCGCTTGATCTCCTGCTCGAGCGCGTCGCCGACCGCGCGCGCCGAGGCGTCGAAACCCAGCACGCAGGCGCCCATGCGGTCGATCAGCCGGCGCGCCGGGTGGTCGACCGTCGCGAAGAAGTCGGGCTCGCTCACGGCCACGCGCAGCACCGGCATCTGCAGCCGCGCGAACCACACGCGCACCGACGGCGGCAGCCGCTCGTCGGTGAGGATGCTCTGGAACAGCAACGCGACGATCTCGATCGTCGCGCGCTCGACCGGCGTCGCGGCGGCCCTCTTCAGCGCCTGCTTGTGCTGCTGCAGCGGCTCGAGCAGCGCCGGCGAGGTCAGTTCCGCCGTCCCGTGCCGGCTGGCCGCGTCGAGCCGCGCGCGGATGCTCTGCTCGGCAACCACCATCGCCTGGCGCAGGTTGGGCGACGCCGCGGTCGGCGTGCCGCCGGCGTGGCCCTGCCCGAAGCCCGGCAGGTGGCGGCCGACCAGTCGGGTCAGCCGGGTCAGCACCGCCTCGGCCTGCTCGTGCCCGCGCACCAGCGTCGGCGTACGCGTCATCATCCGCGTCTCGTCGCCGACGCCGCCACGCCCCGTAGAGGGTGCGCCGCCGCCCAGCGGCACGCCGCGACCGCTCATCGACGCGTAGCCGCTGTCGCTCGCCGGCGCCGACTCGTGCTGGCGGCGGATCAACGGGCGCAGGTCGATCTGCGGCAGCACCTGCCTCTCGGCGAGGAAACGGTTGACCTCGTGGTAGGCACCCTCGGCGAGCGTGGCGAAAGCCTCGTGCAGCGACGACTGCAACTCGCGCCAGCTGCCCAGCGACAACCCGCACTGCCCCCAGGCGTCGACGACGATGCGCGCCAGCACGTGGGCGCGCAGCATGTCCTGCGCCTCGAGCTCTTCCCGGCGCTCGAGGTGCGCCATGCGCGCGCGCACGTCGGAGAACTCCCAGGAGGCGCGGTCCATCATCGCCAGCGCCAGCCGCGAGCCGAGGATCTCGCGCTCGATCGTGTCGTCGTCGACCAGCGTCAGCTGGTCGCGCCCGTTGCCCGGCAGGTCCATCGCCCGCGACACCGACACGCCGTAGAGCAGCGCGCTGCGCAGCGCGTCGACCATCGCGTGGTGCCAGCCGGCGGCCCCGCGGTGCAGCTCGAGCGCAAGTTCGCGCCGGCGATGCGCCGTCGCGTGCTCGGCCGGCTTGTCGCGCAGCAGGTTGGCGGCCTCGACGACCCCGTTGACCAGCCCCGGCAGGCCCTTGACCAGTTGCTCGGTGTAGACCCGCCGCGCCTGCGATGCCAGGGTCGACGGGTCGGCGGCGCTCGCCATGCGGTGGGAGGGTGGGCGGTCGATGCCGCTGACTCTACACCACCGCCCCGGCGTTCGGATCGTTGGGGTCGGACTCCTTGGCCGCCGTCTTGACCAGGTCCTCGCGCTTGACGCCCAGCCACATGACGATCGACGCGGCGACGAACACCGACGAGTAGATGCCGAACAGGATGCCGATGGTCAGCGCGAGGGCGAAGTAAAACAGCGTCGGCCCGCCGAACACCAGCATCGAGACGACCATCATCAGCGTGCTGCCGTGCGTGATGATGGTGCGGCTGATGGTGCTGGTGATCGCGTGGTCGATGGTCTGCGGCGTGCTCATCTTGCGGAAGCGGCGGAACGTCTCGCGCACGCGGTCGAAGATGACCACCGACTCGTTGACCGAGTAGCCCAGCACCGCGAGCACTGCGGCCAGCACGGCCAGCGAGAACTCCCACTGGAAGAACGCGAAGAAGCCGAGGATGATCACCACGTCGTGCAGGTTGGCGATGATGCCTGCCACGGCGAACTTCCACTCGAAGCGCAACGCCAGGTAGATCATGATGCCCACGATCGTCGCGAGCAGCGCCCAGGCCCCGTTGGCGTACAGTTCGGCGCCCACCGACGGGCCGACGAACTCGCTGCGCTTGAGCACCACCGGCTCGGTGCCGCCGGCGTCGCACGCGGCGCGGCTGACCTGCTCGCCCTGCGGCGTGGTGTAGGCCTTGCTCGAGACCTGGCCGCGCTCGGCGGCGCACAGCGCCTCGAAGACGCGGCCGGCCACCTGCGCCTGCTCGACACCGCCGCGCACCGGCAGGCGGATCAGCACGTCGCGCGAGGTGCCGAAGTTCTGCACCTGCACCTCGCCCAGATCCAGCGCCTCGACCGCTTCGCGCACTTGGCCGACGTCGGCGGCCTGCGCGTACTGCACCTCGACCAGCGTGCCGCCGGTGAACTCCACCGACAGGTGCAGCCCGCGTGTGGCGAGGAAGAACACCGCGGCGGCGAAGGTGACGAACGAGATCACGTTCAGCACCAGCGCGTGGCGCATGAACGGGATGACGCGGCGGATGCGGAAGAACTCCATCGCGAGCTCCCTCAGACCTTGGCCGGCGGCGTGCCGGGCGCACCGGGCACGTCAGGCTCCGGGCGCCAGACCTGTCCGATCGACACCGACCTGAGCTTCTTCTGCCGCCCGTACCAGAGGTTCACCAGGCCGCGCGAGAACATCACGGCCGAGAACATCGAGGTCAGGATGCCCAGGCAGTGCACCACCGCGAAACCGCGCACCGGGCCCGAGCCGAAGGCCAGCAGCGCCAGGCCGGCGATCAGCGTGGTCACGTTCGAGTCGAGGATGGTGCCCCACGCGCGGTCGTAGCCGGCCTGGATCGCCAGCTGCGGCGGCGCGCCGCCGCGCAGTTCCTCGCGCACGCGTTCGTTGATCAGCACGTTGGCGTCGATCGCCATGCCCAGCACCAGCGCGATCGCGGCGATGCCCGGCAGCGTCAGCGTGGCCTGCAGCATTGACAGCAGTGCGATCAGCAGCAGCAGGTTGAAGCCCAGCGCCAGCGTCGAGAACACGCCGAACAGCATGTAGTACGCACACATGAAGACGGCGATCGCGACGAAGCCCCACAGCACGCTGTTGAAGCCCTTGGCGATGTTCTCGGCGCCCAGGCTGGGGCCGATCGTGCGCTCCTCGATGATCTCCATCGGCGCGGCCAGCGAACCGGCGCGCAACAGCAGCGCGACGTCGGCCGCCTCCTGCGTGGTCATGCGCCCGCTGATCTGCACGCGGCCGCCGCCGATCTCGCTGCGGATCACCGGCGCGGTGACGACCTCGCCCTTGCCCTTCTCGAACAGCAGGATCGCCATGCGCTTGCCGACGCTCTCGCGCGTCACGTCGCGAAAGATGCGCGCGCCCTTCGCGTCGAGCGTCAGGTGCACCGCCGGCTCCTGCGTCTGGCCGTCGAAGCCAGGCTGCGCGTCGGTCAGGTTCTCGCCGGTGAGGATCACCTGCCGCCGCACGATCAGCGGGGCGCCGCCGCGCTCGACGTAGCGCTCGGTGCCGAACGGTACCGGCCCCTGGCCGATCGCCGCCGCCGCGGCCTCGGCGCTGTCGTCGACCAGGCGCACCTCGAGCGTCGCGGTGCGTCCGATGATGTCCTTCGCCTTCGCGGTGTCCTGCACGCCGGGCAGTTGCACGACGATGCGGTCCAGCCCCTGCTGCTGGATCACCGGCTCGGCCACGCCGAGTTCGTTGACGCGGTTGTTCAGCGTCGTGATGTTCTGCTTGAGCGCCGTTTCCTGCACCGCGCGAGCCGCCTCGGGTCGCAGCGTGCCGACCAGGCGCAGCGACTCGCCCTCGCCCACCTCGGCCCACTGCATCTCGGCGACGCGCTCGCTCAGCACGAGGCGCGCCGACTCGCGCGCGGTGGCGTCGCGGAAGCGCACCTCGACCGACTGCGCGTCGCGCACGATGCCGGCGTGGCGGATGTCGCGCTCGCGCAGCAGCGTGCGCGCGTCGCCGGCGATCGACTCGGCGCGTTTGGTCAGCGCCGACTGCATGTCGACCTGCATCAGGAAATGCACGCCGCCGCGCAGGTCCAGGCCGAGGTACATCGGCAGCGCGTGCAGCGACGCCAGCCACGCCGGCGAGCGACTGACCAGGTTCAGCGCGACGATGTACGACGGGTCGGCGGCGTCGGGGTTGAGCGCCTGCGCGATGACGTCGCGCGCGCGGATCTGCACGTCGGTGTCGCGGAAGCGCGCGCGCACCGAGGTGCCCTCGAGCTGCACGAAGTCGGCCTCGATCGTCGCCGCGGCGAGCGCCTCGCGCACCCTCTCGGCCAAGGCCTCGTCGACGCGCACGGTCGCCTTCGCGCTCGACACCTGCACCGCCGGCGCCTCGCCGAAGAAGTTCGGCAGGGTGTATAGCAAGCCGACGACCAGCGCGATCGCGAGGATCGCGTACTTCCACCACGGGTAGCGGTTCATGCTCGTGTCCTTCGGGCACCGCGGCCGCGCACGGCCGCGACCGCGCCCGCCGGCCTCACCGCGCCGGCGCGGCGCGGCATCGGGGTCACTTCAGCGTGCCCTTGGGCAGCACCTGCGCCACCGCCGTGCGCTGCACCTGGATCTCGACGCCGTTGGCGACCTCGACGTGCAGGTACGTGTCGCCGAGCTTGCTGATGCGCCCGAGCAGACCGCCGGCAGTGACGACCTCGTCGCCCTTGGCCAACGCCTCGACCATCGCCTTGTGCTCCTTCTGGCGCTTCATCTGCGGGCGGATCATGATGAAGTACAGCACCACGAACATCAGCACCAGCGGCAGCAGGCTGAGCAGGCTCGATTCGGCGCCACCGGTGGCCGCCGGTGCGGCCTGGGCATAGGCGTGGGAGATCAACACGTCAGGGTCCTCGAACGATGATGGCGCCGCGATGGCGCCGGACGGGATTCTAGGTGGCCAACGGGAGGCACCGGGTTCCCGGGCCGGTCCCTGTGGCCGCCCAAAATGCGCACAGGCCCCGGTGGGGCCTGTGCGCGCATCCTGGTTGCGGGGGCAAGATTTGAACTTGCGACCTTTGGGTTATGAGCCCAACGAGCTACCAGACTGCTCCACCCCGCGACTGAGCCTCGCAGTATAGCATGCCCGGGCGACAGCGCTGACACGGCGCGCCGCCGACGCGGGCACCCGCGCTGCCCGCGCCACGCCGGCGCGGCCGCCGGCACACTGGCGCCCGAACCCGCGACGCCCCCGATGCCCCTGTTCGCCTTCGACAACACCTACGCCCGCGAGCTGCCGGGCGCCTACGTCGCGTGGCCCCCGGCCGCGACACCGGCACCGAAGCTGCTGTTCGTCAACCGGATACTCGCCGCCGAGCTCGGCATCGACGCCGCGGCGCTCGACGGCCCGGAGGCCGCCGCCGTGTTCGCCGGCAACACGGTCCCGCCCGGCGCCGAGCCGATCGCCCAGGCCTATGCCGGCCACCAGTTCGGCGGCTTCTCGCCGCAGCTCGGCGACGGACGCGCGCTGCTGCTCGGCGAGGTCGTCGACCGCCACGGCAGGCGGCGAGACGTCGCGCTCAAGGGATCGGGACGCACGCCGTTCTCGCGCGGCGGCGACGGCAAGGCGGCGGTCGGCCCGATGTTGCGCGAAGTGATCATCGGCGAGGCGATGCACGCGCTGGGCATCCCGACCACGCGGGCGCTGGCAGTGGTCGCCACCGGTGAGGCCGTGGTTCGCGAGCGGCCGCTGCCGGGCGCGGTGCTCACGCGCGTGGCCGCGAGCCACCTGCGCGTCGGCACGTTCCAGTTCTTCGCCGCGCAAGGCGACCTGGAGACACTGCGCCGGGTGGTCGACTACGCGATCGCACGCCACGACCCGGCGCTGGCGCAGGCGCCTCAGCGCCACTTCGCGCTGCTGCGCGCCGTTGCCGAACGGCAGGCGGCCCTGGTCGCGCAGTGGATGAACGTCGGCTTCATCCACGGGGTGATGAACACCGACAACATGACGATCTCGGGCGAGACCATCGACTACGGCCCCTGCGCCTTCGTCGAGGCCTACGACCCGGCGGCCGTGTTCAGCAGCATCGACCACGGCGGGCGCTACGCCTTCGGCAACCAGCCGCAAATCGCGCGCTGGAACCTGGCGCGGCTGGCCGAAACGCTGCTGCCGCTGGTCGCCGCCCCCGACGACGAGGCGGCGATCCGCGACGCCGTCGCGCGCGCCACCGAGGTGATCGACGCGTTCCCAGGCCTGTACCGCGCCGCGCTGCTGGCCGGTCAGCGCACCAAGCTCGGGCTGCACCACGCCAGCCGCGAGCTCGACGCGGCCGACGCCGCGCTGGTCGACGACTGGCTGGCCCTGCTGCAGCGCGGACGGGTCGACTTCACGCTCGCCTGGCGCCGCCTGGCCGATGCCGCCGCCGGCGACGACGCGCCGCTGCGCGCGCTGTTCGGCGACGTCGACCCGCTCGTCGCCTGGCTGGCGCGCTGGCGTGCGCGCTGCGACGCCGACGACGCCGCAGCGACGCACGACCCCGCCGCCGGGCCCCTTGCGCGCGCCGAGCGCATGCGCAGCGTCAACCCGCTCGTGATCCCGCGCAATCACCGCGTCGAGCAGGCGCTGGCGGCGGTGTCCGACGACGGTGACCTCGGCCCGTTCGAGCGCCTGCTCGGCGCGGTGCGCCGCCCGTTCGACGACGAAGCCGCGCAGGCGCCGTACGCCGAGCCGGCGCCCGCGGCGGTGACCGCGGCGTACAAGACCTACTGCGGCACCTGAGCACGGCGGGGCAGCGCGCCGACGCCCCGGGCATACGCACCCGGCGCGCGTCGCCGCCGGCCGGCCGCGCGCTGCGGCGGTGCCGCGTCGCCGCGCTCAGCAGCCGTACGGACCGGGCACGTAGGGCTCGTCGCCCGAAGCTTGCGTCGTGCGACGCGCGTCGCGTGCACGGTCGGCACGATCGACGAGGTGCTGCGCGACGACGTTGCCGGCGGCGGCGACCTGGCGCAGCCAGGCCTCGGCGCGCAACGCGTCGTGTAGCGTCGACGTGCCGTACAGCAACTGCGCCACCGCCAGGAGATCGGCGCGCTCGGCGCTCCACGCAGGCGCGGACACGGCGATCAGGGCACAGGCGAGGGCGGCACGGTAACGAGAGTGGGCCATGGAAACCTCCTGGGTTGGCGCAGACCACCCACGATGGACGGTGGCTCCCAGGAGAACGAGATCGACGGTCCGAACCGGACATCGACGCCGCAGGGCAGCTACCTCGGTGGCCGGGCCGCCGCGCCGCCGGCAGCCACGCGCGCCGCCTGGCGCATCCGCTCGGCCTGCGCCAGTGCGTCGCGACCCGCGTCGGTGTCACCGAGCGCCAGCCGGGCTCGGCCGAGCAGTTCCCAGCGGTCGGCCTCGTCGGGCCCGTGCGCGCCGCCGTCGCCCGGCGCGCGCGTCCACCGGCCCATCTGGTCGAGCGCGGCGCGGGCGTCGCCGCGCTCCAGCGCCAGCCGGGCGAGCTCGGTACGCACGGTGTCGCGGCGCGGGCCGTGCACCGCCGTCGCGGGCAGGGCCGCGAGCGCCTCGTCCTGCAGCGCGCCCGCCTCGTCCAGACGGCCCTGCAGCCGCCGCACGACGCCGGCCGCGTGCAGCCCGCGGTAGCGCGCCACCGGCGGCGCCGCGCGGTAGGCGGTCAGGTTCGGCGCCAGCGCCCGCCAGGCCTCGTCCAGGCGGCCGAGCAGCGCCAGCGCGGCGGCGTGAGCGGCCAGCACGTCGAGCGTCTGCGGGTGTTGCGGCCCGCGCAGTCGCTCCATGCCGTGCAACGCGCGCTCGATCTGGCGCAGCGCCTCGTCGCTGCGGCGCAGCGCCAGCAGCGTGCGTGCGTGGCGGTCGCGCGCGGCCACCGCGGTGAAAGAGTCGTCGACGGTCTCGCTGTGCAGGATCTCCAGCGCGAGTGCCGCCGCGGCCTCGGCCGGCACCGGCCGACCGAGTTCGAGCTCGAAGCGCGCGACGTCGGCGGCGACGAACGCAGCCATGTGGGCCCGCCGGCCCAGCCGTGCCTGCACTTCGGCCAACACGTTGCGCAGCTCGTCGACGGCGTCGCGGTAGCGCCCGACGTTGCCCAGCCCGCGACCGACCATGTAGCGCGCGTCCAGGACGCGGGCATGCGCGTCGGAGCCGTGGATGCGCTGCAGGCGGTCGCGCGCCTGCACCGCGAGGTCCAGCGCGGCTTGCATGTCGGTGCCGTAACCCGCCGCGGTGGCCAGCAGCAGCGCGGCGGTGCCGCTGTGCGGGTGCATCTCGCCGAGTTCGGCGACGGCCAGGTCTAGCGCCTCGCGCGCGGCGGCGGTGGCGTCGGGGATGCGACCCTGGTCGAGCGCGAGGTGAGCGGCGGCCGCGAGCGCGCGGCGCAGGTGCTCGGGGGCGGCGCCGCGGCGCGCGCGCAGTGCAGGCAGCAGCGAGTCGAGCTCGACCTGGATCTCGTCGGAGCGACCGCGGAAACGATGCACCGCCAGCATCGTGATGCGCGCGCGCAGCGTCAACGGATGCCACTCGCCGAGCGTGCGCCGGCCCTCGTCGATCGCCTGCTGCAGCACGGCCTCGGCACGCTCGAAGCGGCTCAGGCCCACCAAGGTGCCGCCCACCATCTCGAGCAGCTCGACACGCGTGGCGGCGTCGGTGCCGGCCACCCGCGCCGGGTCGCGCAGCCGCGCCTCGGCCGTCTCGAGCAGTCCCTCGACCGTCGGCTCGCGACTGGTCGTGCTGAACGGATCGACGTCGGCGAACAGCCCGGTGACGAACGCCTTCACCGACTCGGCGCGGCGCTGCTCGGCCTGCGCGACGCGCGCCTGCCACAGTGCACCGACCAGACCGATCGCGAGCGCGGCGACCACCGCCGAGCCGGCACCGACGGCGAGGCGGTGCCGCCGCACGAAGGTGCGCACGCGGTAGCCGACGCGGTCGGGCTGCGCCAGCACCGGGCGCCGGTCGAGGTGGCGCTGCACGTCGTCGGCCAGCGCCGCGACGGTGGGGTAGCGTTGCGCCGGGTCGCACTTGAGTGCCTTGAGCACGATGGTGTCGAGGTCGCCGCGCAGCGCACGGCGACGCTCGCGCGGCGCCACGGCGCTGGGGCGCGGCACGTCGGCGCGCACGATCGCGTCCTCCAGCGCGGCGTGCGTCGGGCGGTCGAGCCGGTACGGGCGCCTGTCGGTGAGCAGCTCGAACAGCACCACACCGAGCGAGTAGACGTCGCTGGGGGTGCCCAGCGGCCGACCGAGGATCTGCTCGGGGCTGGCGTAGTCGGGCGTCAGCGCGCGACCGGCCTCGCGCGTCAGCGCCGTCTCCTGCGTCTGACCCTCGGCCAGCAACTTGGCCACGCCGAAGTCCAGCAGCTTCACGTCGCCGGCGTCGGTGACGAGGATGTTGGCCGGCTTGAGGTCGCGGTGCAGCACGAGGTGAGCGTGCGCGTGCGCCACCGCGCGCGCGGCGTCCAGGAACAGCCGCAGCCGCTGCGACACCGCGAGCTGGCGCTTGCGGCAATGGGCGTCGATGCGCTCGCCGGCGACGTATTCGAGCGCCAGCCACGGCTGCCCGGCGGCGGTGACGCCGGCGTCGTACAAGCGCGCAATGTGCGGGTGCTCCAGCGTCGCGAGGATCTCGCGCTCGCGCGCCAGCCGCTCGGCCAGCCCGGCGCGCCGCCATGCGCCGTGGGGCAGCTTCAGCGCCACCTGCCGGCGCTGCAGGAGGTCGATGCGCTCGGCCAGCCACACGCTGCCCATGCCCCCGCTGCCCAGTTCGCGCACCAGCCGGTAGGGACCGACCGCGGCGCCGGGCTGCTCGGTGGCGTCGCCGTCGGGCGGCGCGTCGAGCGCCGGCAGCGTGTCGAACGCGTGCAGGGGGGTCGACACCCCGTCGCCGCCGTCCCCGCCGCCGGCGTGCGCGAGCAGCGCCTGCAGGCGCGGCCGCAGTGCGGCGTCGCGCGGATCGAGCCTGCCGAGCCACTCGACACGCTGCGCCGGCGGCAGCGCCAGCGCCTCGTCGAGCAGCGCGCGCAGACGGGCCCAGTCGGAAGGATCGAGGCGGAACGGTTCGTCCACGGCGGCGCGGCGGGGCTCGGTGCGTGCCGGGAGCCGCGGCGCTACCTCAACGCCTCGGCCAGGAACAGGCGCGCCTGCACCCAGTCGCGGCGCACGGTGCGGTCGGTCACCCCGAGCGCGGTGGCGATCTCGGTGTCGCTCATACCCGCGAAGTAGCGCATCTCCACGACCTGCGCCATGCGCGGGTCGACTCCGCCCATCGCGTCGAGCGCCTCGTGCACCCGCAGGATGTGTTCCTCCTGCGCAGGCAGCGCGTCGGCGACGTCGCCGGTGAGCGTGAGCAGCGCGAGGTCGCCGCCGGCGCGCTCGGTCTGCCGCTGGCGCACCATGTCGACGATGATCGATCGCATCGCCCGGCCCGCGTAGGCGAGGAATCGCGCGCGGTCTGGAAAGGCGACGCCGCTGTGCCGGCTGAGCTTGAGGTACACCTCGTGCACGAGCGCGGTGGTGTCGAGCACGGTGTTGCGCCCGCCGCGGTACAGGCGCGCGCGCGCCAGCCGGCGCAGTTCCTGGTAGGCCGCGGCGAACGCCTGCGGCAGCTCGAGCGGTGCGTCGTCGCCGGCTTCCATGGATGCACACCCCGGTGGAATAGGCGCGGCCGATTGTGCCAAGCCCGCCCGCGGTGCGGGCGGACAAAGGCGAAACCGGCGCTCGTGGCGCCGGTCAGAGGGTGGGTGGCGGCGGCCATGGCGGCGCGCCGCGCCGGCGATCAGCTCGCGGCGTCGCCGGCCTTGTCCTCGGCGGCCACCGGCTCCGGTCGGTCGACGAGTTCGACGAAGGCCATCGGTGCGTTGTCGCCGACGCGGAAACCCATCTTCAGGATGCGCGTGTAGCCGCCCGGACGCGCCTGGTAGCGCGGCCCGAGCTCGGCGAACAGCTTGGTGACGACGTCGCGGTCGCGCAGGCGCGAGAACGCCAGGCGCCGGTTCGCCAGTGTGGGCTGCTTGCCCAGCGTGATCAGCGGCTCGACGACGCGCCGCAGTTCCTTTGCCTTGGGCAGCGTGGTCTTGATCGCCTCGTGCTGCAGCAGCGAGACGCACATGTTGCGCAGCATCGCCTGGCGATGCTCGCTGGTGCGGTTGAGTTTGCGAAGTCCGTGACGGTGGCGCATGGTGCTTTCCTTTCCTTATCGAACCCCGGCCGGATCAGGTACCGGGGCTTGCACGTCAGCTACTGATTCGAGCAGACGCCGGGGTTCCGGCTCTGCCGGCCCTGCAGCGTCGCCCCCCCCTCGAAGGCCGCGCGGGGGGGGGGGCGTCGTTACCTCTTGTCCAGGCCCTGCGGCGGCCAATTCTCCAGCCGCGAGCCCAGCGTGAGCCCGCGCGAGGCCAGCACTTCCTTGATCTCGTTGAGCGATTTGCGCCCCAGGTTAGGCGTCTTCAGCAGCTCGGTCTCGGTGCGCTGGATCAGGTCGCCGATGTAGTAGATGTTCTCGGCCTTCAGGC